>SYOC01000200.1 GCA_005804965.1 Pseudomonadota bacterium | reverse complement strand
GCTGGCTCGGATTCTCAGAAGCCAACTTGGTGGGTACGAATCTGACGGTGAATATCTTTCCGCCGACCGGAGCCGACTCGTTAGGCAAAAGTTATCCCGGGTTCACACCAATTGGGTTTCTGGTGCCGTAGATTCTTCCATCACTGGGGCGTACATCCGTACGCCCCATCCCGACAGAGGATTAATGCACGGTCATATCGGCAACTGGAGCATCACGATGCGCGGTGGTCTCACTCGCAATCGTTTTCAGTTCTTCTCCAGTGATCGTTTCCTTGCGCAGTAATTCCTGCGCTGCCGCACGCAGCACGGCTTCTTGATCGGCCAGGACTGTGCGTACCCGGCCATACTGTTCGTCGATAAAGCGTCGAATTTCGCAATCGATCTCGCGCGCAGTAGTCTCGCTATAATCTCCACCACCATGCGCCCCACCCGTCTGTAAAAACAAGGGCTGGCGCTCTTGATCGAAACTCAACTGTCCAACCGCGCCGCTCATGCCATAAGCTTTGACCATGCTCTTGGCGATGTCCGTCGCCTTCATGAGATCGTCACGTGCACCAGTCGATACTTCCTTGTAGATCAGCTCTTCAGCAACGCGCCCGCCGAGCAAGATGGCAATGCGGCTCTTCAGCTCGGATTCTGTCATGATGAAACGATCTTCCGTCGGCAACTGCAATGTATAGCCTAGTGCTGCCACGCCACGAGGAATAATCGAGATTTTCTGCACGACATCCGAACCTGGCATCGCCAACGCCACCAAGGCATGGCCAACTTCATGATGCGCCACCCGCTCTTTTTCCTTGGCGTTTAAGACCCGATTTTTCTTTTCCAAGCCAGCCACGACACGTTCTACAGCTTCTTGGAGTTCAGAAATACCGACTTTCTCCTTGTCGCGTCGCACGGCCAGCAGCGTCGCTTCGTTCACGATATTCGCCAAGTCTGCACCCGCAAATCCCGGCGTCATAGCCGCAATCGTTTCGAGCGCCGCCTCGTCTTCGATAGGAATATTACGGGCATGCACCTTGAGAATGGCCAAGCGCCCTATTTTATCCGGGCGATCCACCAGCACTTGGCGGTCGAAGCGACCAGCGCGTAACAGGGCAGGATCAAGAATTTCTGGCCGGTTGGTCGCCGCCATGAGAATCACACCCACGCGGGTATCAAAGCCGTCAAGCTCGACCAACAGTTGGTTGAGTGTCTGTTCACGTTCCTCATGCCCCATCGGCCCCACGCCACGCGCCTTGCCGAGTGCGTCCAGTTCGTCGATGAAGATGATGCACGGTGCTTTTTCTTTGGCCTGTACGAACAGGTCGCGCACCCGCGCTGCACCTACGCCGACAAACATTTCCACGAACTCGGACCCGCTAATGCTGAAGAACGGCACCCCGGCTTCTCCAGCCACAGCCTTTGCCAACAGAGTTTTCCCGGTTCCCGGCGGACCAATCAAGAGAATGCCTTTGGGAATTTTGCCGCCCAGGCGATGAAATTTCTCTGGAGTCTTGAGGAATTCGATCACCTCTTGCAGTTCGGTTTTCGCTTCCTCGACGCCAGCCACATCGGAGAACGAGACCTTCACCTCTTTCTCCATGTAAATCTTAGCTTTGCTCTTGCCGATGGCCATGAACCCGCCGCCCATGCCCTCGCGCTGGGAAAACCGGCGCATCAGAAAGAACCAGATGCCGAAGAACAGCAGCGTCGGCAGCACCCACGAGAGGATGTCATGCACAACCGTATTTTCGATCTCACCGACAAACTTGATTTGGTGGGTACCAAGTTTCTCGGCCAAATCGGGAGCAACTCGCACGGTCACAAACTGCTTGGGCTGTCCTTCAGCCGGGTCTTTGAGCTTACCCTCAATGTAATGCTCACCAATGCGCACTTCCTCGATGCGATCTTCTTTGAGGTAAGCCTCGAACTGACTATAGGGAATTTGTTCGGTCTGTAACGACTGCACCCAAAGGTTGTGTAGGAGCAAAACGCCCCATACGGCGACGAAGACGTACCAGATACTGAACTTGGTTTTCTTATTTATCATGGGCGCGATTATAATCACTTCCTCGGGTCATGTCAGGAATATCTGTGCAGGAAGCGTGTTGAGGCACGATTGCAAGGAAACATCCTCCGAACTCCGACCATGCAGTCCACAGTAGAGGCCGCGCATAATGCCGCGCACGGCGGCACGATCTAGCGTTGAGCGACCACGCGTGTCATGCACCATCAAATTCATGGGTACCGGACCAAGCGGCCCAGGAAAGAGATACGGCGTCTCGTGGAGCAATTTCGTCTGGCTGCGTTGATAAAAGCCGATGAGGCTGTCATCAACCTCCAGTGTCAACAACTGCGCTCGGGGATGGAAATTCGCCAAGCGAGCCAGTAGCCAGCGATAGAGCGCCGTGCCGATGCCTTCGCCTTTCCATTCGTGAGCGACGGCAATGTAGTCGAGATGGACGAACACGGGGCGGCGACTCACCCAGATCAAGGCGAAGCCAATGACCTGCCGGTCCTGCTGAGCCACAATCAGTTGATAACTGCCATCCTGTAAAAGCGCACGAATGCGCGGGACCGACAGGCGACTATCGGGGGGAAACTCGGCACCATAGATGCCCATGGCCTGAAGAAACTGCTGCGAATAATAGCGCGTCACCCGAGAGAAGGACCGGGTGTGGTCGGAATCGGTCATGACTCCTCTTCCTCCTATGGTGTGAAGAACGCGAAGCATTTGTTCGAGTTCATCACCCAGGTTTCGATCAACGTGCTTTCGACCGGCGTGCGCCCCAATTCAGCCATGGCTCCGACCAAACAGCACCAGTTCAAGACCTCTTGCTGACCACTGTCTTCAATCGCAGCCAGCGGGTAATTTCTCCAAGTCTGGTAGTCTCCGGCTCGCAGGGCCTGATACAGCGCACGGTCGGCTGCGGTGTCTGGGTAGAGCCAGTGGGTCTTCTCGGTCAAAAAGGCGTGCGACCATCCAGAAGAGGCGATCAATGCTACGCGCCACGGACTTTGCGCTAACACGCGCGCAGCGGCAGCACCCAAGTCGAAACAGCGCCGTGGCGTCGGTGACGGCGGATCAAACGTCTCTTCTGTCGGCGGATTACTGAGGTTCGGCAGCCCAGCCCGCTGCACCACTACGCGCCGGCCATACGAGTTGATTTGGAACGGCACCAGCGGATAGTTGAAACCCTTACGGTCATAATCCAAGAACAACACGGCATTGAGAAACGCGTGTCCGAGCGGGTGATGAAGCGGCTTGTAGGAATAGGCGATATCGAACCCTTCCGCCAACAGGCCACTAGCAAGGTGTTTGGCACCAGCGCGATGCCCCACTAAGGGAAAGGCTTTGTCATCCGGTTCACCCCATACATTCGGACCAAGCATGCGGCCAAAAGGCTCCGTCCACGGCGGGCGTGCCGGGATGTCCTCGTAAGCCATCACGCAAAAAGCGGGGATGACATCTTCCTTGAAATTTTCGTATTGGTCGTCGCCCCAAATGACGATGAAATCCGGAGCAAAGTCATCCAACATCTGGCGTGCTTTGCGGAACCACGTCAATAAATCAGCACGATGCACACGCGCAGTGCTGGCACCTTCATCGGTGCCCCACTCGGCACGCATCGGTGCCGGCCAGTTCTCTGGGTGACGATGCTCCTCGGGAAGCCCCGGGCTGCGCATGATGTATTTCAAGACGCCAGCCATATTCTGGTCGGTATGCACCAGCGGCGGATAGTGCGTCAGGCCAATGCCCAAAATCTCTCCCATAGGACCCCTCCTCTGCAGGAAAATCACGGGAATGTCCCACAATCTATGCAGCGTGTACGTCACGCAAGGCCACCTTGCAGCCTCTGGGGAAGACATGCAAGGCTAGAAACAAAAAGGAGGAGTCATGGATTTCAAATTCAGCGAAGAAGATGAAGCATTTCGGCTCGAATTCAGAGGCTGGCTAGAAAAGAACATGCCGCGCGACTGGCGGGATGACGGTGAGATGCACGACCCCGACACCAAAGAAGAGTTCGAGCGTCGCCGTGCGTGGCATCGCAAACTCGCCGACAACGGTTGGATGTGCATTCATTGGCCCACGGAGTATGGTGGGCGCGGTGCCAGCCTCATTCAACAGGTCATTTACCACGAAGAACTCGACCGAGCGAAGGCACCGCCGGTGGTCAATTTTCAGGGCATCGCGCGTGTAGGACCAACGCTGATGCAATGGGGCACGCCCGAACAAAAGCAGCGCTACATTCCTAAAATTCCGCCCGCCGAAGAAATCTGGTGCCAAGGTTTGTCCGAGCCGAACCACGGGTCAGATCTGGCTGCGGTCGAGACCCGCGCCGTTGATTGCGGCGATCATTTCCTCGTCAACGGCTCCAAAGTGTGGACCTCAAACGCCCATCACGCCGACTTCTCCACACTCTTATGTCGCACCGACCCCGACGCGCCTAAGCATCGGGGGCTGAGCTATTTGCTGGTTGATATGAAGAGTCCCGGCATCGTCGTGAGACCGCTGATCCAGATTTCTGGAGAGCACGGCTTCAACCAAGTCTTCTTCGAGGATGTACAGGTGCCAATGGCCAATTTGGTCGGGCAGAAGAACCAAGGCTGGATGGTGGCGATGACCAACATGATGTTCGAGCGCACGATTCACGGCGGGCGCACCGACATGATGGTGGAGGTCCGGCAGCTCATCAACTTGGCCAAACAAATGGACCGCAACGGTCGTCCGGCGTGGGACGACGGCTATGTGCGGCAGAGCATTGCCCGCTTCGCCTGCGAGGCTTCGGCGCTCAAGTACACCAGCATGCGTCAGCTCACCCGTCAGCTTCAGGGACTCCCGCCGGGACCGGAAGGGTCGATGATGAAGCTCGGCACCACAGATTTGAACCTACGCATCCAAACCTTTGCCATGGAGCTGTTAGGTCCGTACAGCCAATTTGAATACCAAGCCGCCGGTGCCATGGATCGCGGCAAATGGTCGCATCGCATGCTCTCGGCGCGACGCGGCACCATCGCCGCCGGCACCAACGAAATTCAACACAACATCATCGGTGAACGCGTACTCGGTTTACCGAAAGGATAGCTGGGAAAACGTGGCCCAGGTCTACGGACTCTGGCGCAGAGCTTCGTCTTGCTAGCGTCAGAGGTTGCGATTATCCTGCTCGCAGCAGCCAGCCTACGCGGTGGAATCGGAAACGAAAGGAGAGCACTCACATGGCGAGCGTGACATCAACGAATCTCATAGAACCGTCGATTCCTACGGGACTGGCAGTACAAGAGGTCCCACCTCTAGAGAACGGAGACATACTGACGCGGCCAGAGTTCGAGCGCCGTTATGAGGCGATGCCTCACGTAAAAAAAGCCGAATTGATTGAAGGAGTCGTGTATATGCCCTCTCCAGTGCGTCATGAAGGTCATGGTCGTCAGCACTTTACTTTGAACTGGTGGTTTGGCGGATATATTGCCGCCACGCCTGGAGTTGAGGCAAGCGACAATGCCACTGTCCGCTTGGATTTGGACAACGAACCGCAGCCAGACGTACTCCTGCGGATCACGGACAGCGGTCAATCCCTGGTGGACGCCGAGGGGTTTCTCAACGGCCCCCCTGAGTTGGTAGCGGAAGTGGCTTCCAGCAGTGTCGCCTATGACCTGCATCAAAAATTACATACCTATCGCCGCCACGGCGTGCGCGAGTATCTGGTCTGGCGCACGCAAGAACATGCCCTGGACTGGTTTGTCTTACGCGAGGGGCGGTATGAGCGTTTGCCACTAGCTGAGGGAGGCATATACAAAAGCGAGTGTTTTCCTGGGCTATGGCTCGATGCCGCTGCCCTGCTGCGCAACGATTTGGCGACGGTGCTTAAAGTGCTGGGAGAAGGGCTTGCCAGCCCAGAACACCAAGAATTTATCCAGCGCCTGGACCAAAAAACCACGATTCCCAGCACGGCGAAATAACAAGGTGGAGGTAGTCTCCTACCCCAACACCATCATTACCCTGCAAACTCCGGCATAATTTCGTTCGCGAGCAGATCGCGCACTTCGTCGGACCTCGGAAACACAATGAAATAGGTCATGCCGAATTCTTCGATGCGGGAGCGGAGTTCCCGTCTTACTTCATCCGGCGTCCCGATCAGCGCTACCGGAGCATTGCGCATGGCTTCTTCGTTGGGGAAGCCCATGGCGGCGGCAGTTGCTTTGACGGCGGCGTCCGCCTCGCTCTTGCTGCGTGTAATGTTGACCATGGCGATCCCGCTGACTTCCACGGACCCAGGGGCACGCCCCGCCTCTGCGACGAATCCGTGCAGCATGTCGATGCGTCGTTTCAGTTCGGCTTTGGTAAATTTCACTGCGGCATCCGGGTCTTGCACGAAGTCTTTCCCGTTGACGATGGGTGGGATGAGGTTGGCGATTTGCGCCTCTGCAGCGACGATTTGCAGCAGCTTCTTGCCGGCACCGCCCACCATAATCGGCGGGTGCGGCTTTTGGGTCGGACGTGGATGATTATAGGCTTTGTCTACCGAGAAGTAGCGACCGTGGTAGGTAGGCTCCTCTTGAGTCCACATCGCTTTAATCAACTTCAGTGCGTCATGCAATTGATCAAGGCGCTCGGCATTGTCGGGATACGGATACCCATGGGCGTCATATTCTGAGCGCTGCCACCCAGAGCCGACGCCGAAGATAAAGCGTCCGTTGCTGATATGGTCAAGCGTCGACGTCAGCTTGGCTAACATCGCAGGAGAACGAAAAGACATGGCCGTCACCGCCGGCGCGAGGCGAATGTTCTTCGTCACTGCGGCGATGGCGCTCAACGTAGTGTAGCACTCCAACTGTGGAGTCTGCGGAGCGCCCAGCGGCGAAAAGAAATGATCGTTAATAGAGACGGAGTAAAAACCGTGGGTGTCGGCATATTCCGCCGCCGCCCGGGCTTTGGCGAAATCGCCTGTGGGCAAGAAGAGACTGAATTTCACGTTGTTCATGCAGAGCCTGTTCCTTCACTCTCGATCCTCACCCTTGCCCTTTCCCTGGTAGGGAGAGGGCAGCACAAGCGTAGTGCAGGCGGGTGAGGGTGCTATTTGCGATGCACCCCTTTACAAGCTCCTCTAAGCCCCAGCCGGGCAGTTGTACACACGCCTGACGTTCTCACCCAACACCTGAATCCGCGCCTGTTCCGGCATCTTCGCCGTCAGCTTTTCGAGCTCTTTGATGTAATGACCAGTGTGATCGGGGTGGGGAAAGTCGGACGCCCAAAAGAAGCGATCGGCGCCGAGCAGGTCCACCATGGCCGGCAGCGATTTCTCGTCCGGATCGGCTGAGATCCACACGTTGCGTTTGAAATACTCGCTCGGGCGCTCTTTGAGGGGAACCGTGCGGCCAATGATGCTATCGTACAACGCATCCAGTCTATCGAGCCAATAGCTCGCCCAGCCAGCTCCCACTTCCAGAATGATGAGCTTCAGTTTCGGAAATTTATCGAACGTGCCGTACTGCATGAAGCTAGCGAGCGCATGACGCGCGGCGTCGGAAGCCGTCGCATTCAGGAAGAATTGGTGTTTACGGATGTATTGCAGGTCGTATCGCCCCGGCAACGCCCACTGCGGCTCAAGCGACGGGTGAATCCCCAACGGCACGTCGAGTTCTTGGGCTTTGGCGAACAGGATGTCATGATCCGGGTGCGCGTGTGGCTTACGGGTCATCACGAACTGTACGACCCAGCCGCCCTTGCAGCCGGCTTTGACGGCGCGTTCCAGCTCTTCAGCCGCAGCTTTGGGATCACCAAGGGACAGATGAGCAACCGGAATTAAACGTCCGCCGCTGTCCGAGCACCAGTCCACGATCCAGCGGTTATACGCTCGACACATCGCCTGCGCATAATCCGCGTCTTCACATTCGGTTTCCCACACGAGTCCGAGACTCGGGTAGATAATCGCGGCATCGAGTCCTTCCAAATCCAAGCGCTGTATCCGCTGTTTCGCGTCCATCGCGCCGATCAGGTACTCCTCACCGTAGTGCAGCTTACGGTTGAACTCGCCTTTCTCGCGAGTCACCTGACCCATCGAACCGAGGCCGGCAAAAGTTCCGCCGCGACTGACACGTGAGGGTTGACCACAAATCTCGATGTAGTCGTAGCCTTCCTTGTCGGCTTTCAGGCGGACGGCGGTCTCGCGGTACTTGGGCTCACAATACTTTTCCCACAGGTCAGCCGCCTCCAGAATATGACCATCGGCGTCGACTGCCCCTGCAAACTTCAGTTTGTCGATCTTCTCTTCGAGGATACGCGCCATATCATCACTCCTTTTCTCGTTTGTGAGTCGGCTTTGCGCCTGACTCCAAAGTCACAATAGCATCCTTCTTCCTACCAGGAATCAACAAATGGGTACTTCTTGGTCATCCGTCGCGTAGCGACCGGCGTCGAACGCAGCGAGTGCGCAATCCAGCGCCGCGAGTCGGCGGGATCAATCACGTCGTCAATTGCGAAGTGCGTCGCCACGTTCAGCGCTTTCCCACGCTGATACAGACCGACCACCATCTCGTCAAAGCGCCGCTTGCGCTCCAGCGGATCAGCGATGGCCGCCAACTCGTTGCGATAGCCGAGTTTCGCCGCGCCTTCAAGCGCCATCGGCCCAAATTCCCCAGTCGGCCAGGAAACCGTGAAGACGGCAGCATCGTCCGCGCCTCCGGACATGGCGATCGCCCCCAGGCCGTAGGCTTTGCGTAAGACGATCTTAAGAAACGGCACTTGGACATTCGCGCCCGCCAGGAACATCCGCGAAGAATGGCGCACCAGGGCGGTTTTTTCAATCTCCGGGCCGACCATAATACCCGGCGTATCACAGAGATAGAGCAGCGGAATATCAAATGCGTCGCAAAGTACGATAAAGCGCGCGGCCTTGTCGGCACCGTCGCTGTCGATCGCCCCAGCAAGATGCATCGGGTTATTCGCGACCAGACCAATCGCCCGCCCTTCAATGCGAATGAGTGCAGTAATCATCGTGCGGCCAAAATGTGGACGCAGCTCCAACACCGAGCCTTTATCGGCCAGGGTCTCGATCACCTCGCGTACGTCATACACACGCAGGCGATTCTCTGGCACAACCTTGCGCAACAAACGCTGGTCCGCACACTCGGACTGGTCCAGCGATCCCTGGAAATAGGACAGATACTTTCTGGCCACGAGCGCGGCTTCGGCCTCATCAGCCACG
>SYOC01000199.1 GCA_005804965.1 Pseudomonadota bacterium | reverse complement strand
TTGGCGGCGTTGATTGTGGCGCTGTTCATCGTTTCCGTGCCGTTGCTCTCCTCGAAATATCGTTCCGATCCGTTCTCGCTGGATAATTTGCAGACAGTCTTGTCGCAATTGCCGGATCGCCTTGGCCAGATGGCGGGTGAGAAGATGTCGCTCTTACCGGATGCACAAGATCAATGGGGTGGTAGCAGTCTCTTTGGCGATGACAAAAGTCGCTCCAATCCGCAAGAGACGCAAGCGCCTCCTGAAGCTGGTGATATCGAGAATCCAGGGGAATCTCGTTCGTTAGCCTCGCTGCCCGAGGAGCTACAGAAGACCATCCGCGAGGCGCTCAAAGGGCTGGATGTGAAAGACCCGGAGAAACGTGACCCCGGCGGCGATGTTGAGCCAGATAAGAGCCAACTTGCGTTGCGCCCTGCCGACCCGGATTCGCAGAAGAAACCGGGGTCCGGCGTGGAAGGCAAAGACCTTCCCAACAGCCGGGTACAACAACCGCAACAACAGATGTCTGGTGCTGGTGGCGGTCGTGGCAACGACGCGAAAGGCAATGTTTCCCCGTCGAGCGACGGCGGCGCTGCGCAGCAGCCTCCTACTCAAGGCAGTGGGATGCAGCAGTTGGATCGAGCCAAGCTCGACCGGAAAAACGCGCCCGGACGCTTCCAGCCGGAAGGTGCGCAAGTGCCCGGCGGCGGTGGAAGTGCTGGCCAGGGCGGACCTGGTGCTGGTGGTGGGACGGACCCCAATCTGCTTGGTAATCCGGCAGACTTGGCGAATGGTACACGTTCGTTTCAATTATCACTCGATGGCACCCACGAGCGGGTGCATGGAGATCCGACCACCGAAGAGGTGGAGAAGGATGAAGGCGGTGTGATCGAAAAGTCCACCAAAAGCCTGAGCCAGAAACAGTCGGTTGATAACGCGATTCGCAAAGCTCAGGTCCCTCCCGAGTATGAAGAGATCGTCAAACGCTTATTTTCCCGTGGAGAATCACAGTGAGCACAGCTGACCAGGCAGTGAGCAATTTTCAGGAGACCTTTCAGCGGATCAAGGCAGAGGTGGCGAAAGCTGTCATCGGTCATGACGAAATGATCGAAAACATTCTTATCGCTTTTTTTGCTGGCGGCCACGTGTTGATCGAAGGCGTGCCCGGTACCGGTAAGACCTTGATCGTCCGCTCACTGGCCGATGCACTGAATCTGAGCTTCAATCGTATTCAATTCACTGTCGATCTTATGCCTGCCGACATTACCGGCACGCGCATGGTCATGGATCGCGACGAAGGGCGGCGCGAGTTCGTTTTCGTCGAAGGTCCGATCTTCGCCCATGTGTTGCTGGCCGACGAGGTCAACCGCTCGACTCCGAAGACGCAAGCTGCATTGCTCGAATCTATGGCCGAGCTGCAAGTGACCGTGGCCGGTACGACGTATCGCCTGCCACCGCCGTTCTTTGTGTTGGCCACGCTGAATCCCATCGAAATGGAAGGCACGTATCCGTTGCCGGAAGCGCAATTGGATCGCTTCCTTTTCAAAGTGCGCCTCACCTATCCGACCCATCACGAGATCCAGCGGATTATTAACGCAACGACGACCACTGTCGTTCCTGACCTTGAACCAGTATTCGACCGCAATGAAGCCCCAGAAAAAGTGATGGCTCTCCGCCAGCTCGTGCGTGAAGTGATGGTGGCTCCGCATATCGAAGAGTATGTGGCTGCGCTGATTCATGGGACGATTCCCGCCGGGGCGAAATACGTGAGTGCAACAGACGCGGCGCGGGTGCAACTGCCTAAAGATGACCACGTCAATAAATATGTTGGGTTCGGTGCCAGCCCGCGCGGTGGGCAGTCGATCATGCTCGGGGCCAAAGTGGCAGCTTTGCTCGCCGGGCGTGCCAATGTGAGCTACGAAGATGTGGATCGCGTGGCGGTACCAGCGTTGAACCACCGTCTCGTGTTGAATTTTGCCGCTGAGGCGGAAGGGATTGACCCCGCGAGCATTATTGCACGCATCGTGCAGTCGGCTCGGAAACTGCGACGATGAGCACAGCCGATCTCCACGTCAGCATCGCCACGCCCGAGTTTCTCAAGCGGCTCGAACGCCTGCGCCTGTGGGTCCGTTCGGCACGTGGTCTCCGCCCGGGAGAAACGCCGATTCCGCGCTCGAATCAAGCCTGGGGGATCGAGTTTGAATCTTATAAAGACTATGCCCCAGGCGATGATTTCCGGTATGTGGATTGGAACGCGGTTGGCCGTCTCGATCAGTTGTTGGTCAAAACCTTCACTGCCGAGCGCGAAATTCCCTATCACATCTTCCTTGATACCAGCGCCTCGATGGGTGCCCCGGCTATCGACCGTAAGTTTCAGTTTGCCGTCGATTTGGTCGCTGCCTTGGCCTACATCGTGTTGCTCAATAGCGACACCTTACGGGTGCTCGCGCTGACGGCTCCAGAGAAAGGGCAACGCCCGTACACGCCGATGCCGCTTGCTCGGCATCGGAGCGCCTTTCTCCGCGTTACGTCTTTTCTCGAAACCCTTGCTCCTGCAGGAAAAACCTACTTGCGCGAAGCCGTCCGTGCCTATAGTGAGCACGCCCGAGAACCGGGTGTGGCGATTGTCGTGTCAGATTTTCTCATGGAACCGGCGCAGTACGAAGAGGCGTTTTCCCTCTTGCGCGTGCGCGGCTATGAAGTCAAAGCGCTGCATGTGGTTGGTGCTGCCGAGCTGGAGCCGCACAAGCTCTTCCGTCGTGGCAAACTGTTTGACGTAGAGAATCGCACTGAACGTTGGATCACGCTGTCGCAAGCGAATTTGCAACGCTACCAAGCGGCGCAACAAGCCCACTGCGCGGCGCTCAAAGACTTTTGCCATCGCTATCGCATCCTCTATCATCTTGCCTCGACTGCCAGTGGCGTTGGTGCGGTGTTGACCGAAGAGCTGCCCAAGGCTGGGATGTTGACTCTACGGTAGAGAGTACGTGCTCATGGGGATACTCAATCCGTCAGCTCTGCCCTTCCTTGCCGTTCTCGGCGTGCTGGTCCTGATTTACCTGCGCGAACGCCTCCGCACACGCATCGAAGTGCCAGCGTTGCTCTTCTGGATGGAAGTCAAAGAAGATCGCCTGCGCATTCGGCGCTTCCTTCCCAGCCTGCTGTTTCTTTTGCAAGCGCTGTTGTTGCTCCTGTTAGTTGGCGGTTTGCTGCATCCTTTCCGCCCGACCACGGTGACTGAGACGCACGGGCATCGCTGGATTTTGGTCTTTGATGTATCGGCGAGCATGCAAGCGCGTGAAGGCCGTACGCAACGCTTCGAGCTTGCCCTCGATCAAGCCAAGCAGGTGGTGAAAACCCTCAGCGCACTGGACGAGGTGATGCTCATCAGTGTGGCGACCCGTCCTCAGCTTGTCAGTGGTTTTACCACCGATCACCGCGCGGTTCTGGATCTGCTCGAAACGCTTCATCCGCTCGATGCTGGTGCCAATCTCACCTTGGGCGTCGAGCTGGCGCTGGCACAACGCGACCGCGAAGGTCGCCGTGCTCAGGTACACGTGTTCACCGACTTGCCGAAGAGCACCCTCGCCCTTCCTGAAGAGCAGTTGCAAGACATCGCCTATCACCGCGTGGGGAAGAACGACGATAACGTGGCCATCGCCGCGCTGCAGCTCTACCAGAACCCGTTCCAAAACTACTCGCAGGCGCAAGCGTACGTGCTGGTGCGCAACTATGCCTCGCGGACGCACAGTGGGACATTAACGGTGTCGTTGGATGAGAAGTCGATCTTTCGTCGCGACTTTACCCTGCCGTCGCGCGAAGTCATGTCCTTCTCAGTAAAAGGCTTCACCAGTCCAGGGAAATTGGTAGCGAAGATTGAGCCAAGCGACGCTTTAGCGGTGGACGATCAAGCGTTAGCGTGGCTAGCAGAACGCGGACGACGGCGGCTTGTGGTGGTGTCCGCAGCCAAAGGGCTGCAAGAAGAGTTGGAGCGTGTGAGCCGTTCCATTCCCGGCCTCGAAGTGACGTCGATTGCTCCGAGTGCTTTTGCGCAAGCCCAGCTCGACCCGCAAGACGTGGTGCTGTTCCACCAGTTCGTGCCTGCCGCGACCGTTGCGGCTAACAGCCTCTACATCTTTCCCCCGTCCGAGAACCCGCTGTTTCCCGTGGTCAGCGAGGCGGAAGACTTGAACATTCTCGACTGGCGGCAAGAGCACGAGATCCTCCAGAATTTGCGTTATGTGGAAGCCTTGCCGCTGAAGAAAGCTCGTATCTTGGCGCTGCCGTCTTGGGCACAGGTGTTGATCTCATCGCGCACGCGCAACGGCGAGGTGCCGTTGGCGTTCACTGGCGAAAAAGATGGGCATCGAGTGGTGTGCTTGGCTTTCGATCTGAACAAAGGAAATTTGACTAACTCCGATAATTTGACCTTGCTGCTGCTCTTCCTCAATACGATTCGTTGGCTGTTGCCGCACGACCCGAGCACGCCCATGCCGGTGATTGCTGGCGACACTTTCTTCTTACCGACGGAGACTGCCCACGATTCGCCACGAGTACGGACGCCGAACCAGCAAGAAACTCCGATTGAAGGTGGCGTCGTCGAAGTGGAGCGCGTTGGAGAATATCGAGTCACTGGCAGCCAGTATCAAGCAACGCTCTACGCGAACTTGTTCAACGACGAGGAGTCCGACATCGGGCGACAGGACCAAGACCAACAAGACCAAGCCGTGAACACGCCAGCGACCACTGAAGCGTTGGCACCGCAAGACATCGTGCGGACCGTGCCCGAGGAGTTTGGTCGCTCGTTGTATTATGCTGCTGCCTGCATTTTGCTCCTCGAATGGCTGTATGCACTGTGGCGCTATCGGCGCATGAGGGTGTCATGACCTACGATATTGCTGGTGTGACGTATGCCTTGACCGCGCCTGAATGGGTGTGGTTGTTGGCACTAACGCCGCTCCTGTGGCTTCCGCTTTTCTGGCAACAGCGACGAGCGGTGATGAGCGTGGCCGCATTGTTTCGTTCCTGTGCTGCCGCACTGCTGATTGCTGCACTGGCTGGTCTCAGCACGCAGACGATTCTCTCCGAGCATAAACTGGCTTTAGTCGCAGCCGTGGATACCTCGGACAGCATCTCGGACGATGGGAAGGCGTGGACGCAAGAATATCTGACGCGCTTAACCAAAGTCTTAGAACCCGCAGACGAGTTTTCTATCATCTCCTTTGCCGAGAACGCTGCGCTGCTGACACCCCCCGGCCCGCCGCCGAACGTTGCCATTACCACGGAAGCTTTACAGCAATCCGTCACCGGCGAGACCGGAGGAACCGACATCGCCCGCGCCTTAGAGCGGTCGTTGGCACTCTATCCCGAAGAGGCGGAAAAACGTCTTGTCTTGATTACTGATGGCAACGAAACCAACGGTGCAGCGAAACAGCACATCGCGCTGGCACGGCGCATGGGCGTCAAAATCTTTCCGGTTATCCCCCCCTCGGGGAAGCATCCTGAGGTGTCGCTGGAAAAATTCATGGTCCCGCCGCTTACCCGCGAAGGCAGCGCGTTTAGCATGCGGCTGATTGTTCGCAATGGCAACGATAAGCCCGTGCGTGGCAGCGCGACTGTGTTAGCGAACGATCAAGCACTCACTCGCCAAGAGGTCAACCTGGAACCTGGGCTTTCCGTGCTCGAAGTGCCAGCGCAGATTCTCCAGCGTGGGAATTATCTCCTTCGTGCTGAAATCAAAGCTGCGCCTGACACGATTGCTGGCAACAACAAGCAAATCGCCAACCTGTCCGTGACCGGTAAGATTCGTGCCCTTGTCATTACCGATAATCCCAAGACGCATCTTGTCCGTGCCTTGCAGCTCAAGGATGTCGAGACTGAGTTCCGTCGCCCAGAGGGAAGCCCGACCCGCATCGCCGACCTACTCGATTTCAACTGCCTTGTGTTCGATGACATTGGCCGCAGCGGCATTTCCGCGCAGCAGATGAATGTGATCGAAAGCTATGTGCGCGACTTTGGTGGTGGGTTTCTCATGGCTGGTGGCCTCCGCACTTTTGGCGACCTTGGTTATCGCGGGACCACAGTCGAGCGCGTGTTGCCAGTGACGTTTCAAGAACAGAGGCCGAAGAAAAAAAGGCGGACGCCTATCGCTTTGTTCATTGTCGTCGATCGCTCCAACAGCATGGGCTACAACAGCCGGGTCCGTGGCCTGCACGACGGCCAAAAAATGAAGTACGCGCAGAAGGCGGCCTTGGAGCTGTTAAGCCAGTTGCAAGACACTGATTATGCTGGGGCGATTGCCTTTGACTCTGAACCCTACTTGCTGACACCTCTTGGAGCGTTAGCGACGAATCGCGCTGACCTCATCGACAAAATCACCCGGCTCCAATATGGCGGCGGGACGGATTTCTACAGCGCACTGGAGACGGCTGCCGACCAGTTAGCTCGTAGCCGCGGTTCCATCCGGCACGTCATTCTGCTCACCGATGGCGACTCGAACCGTAGTCCGGTCGATCATTACCCGCTCGTAGCTTCCATCGCGCAACGACAAATTAGTCTCACGACTATCCGCATCGGCGACGATACCGTCAACCTCCAACTTCTGTCGTACATGTCGGAGAAGACCGGCGGGCGCTTCTATCACGTCGAGAACGTGGAAATGCTGCCACAATTGATGATTAAAGACACCAAGCAAGTGATGCGCGAAAAAGAAGACGATGAGGATAAGGCAAAAGAGGTTATTCCTCATGTCGGTGAGCGCGGGCAGATTCTCAGCGGCTTGGACGAGTTTCCGGCTTTGGAAGAGTATATGCTGACCAAACCGAAAACCGGGGCGGATGTACAGTTGTACACCGATATCCATAAAGACCAGGACCCGTTGTTAGCCACGTGGCAATATGGCTTGGGCAAAGTTGTGGTTGCGACCTTCGACCCGAGCGGTGCCGGATCGAGCGAATGGATTCGCTGGGAAGGCTACGGCAAGTTTTGGTCCCAAGCCGTGCGCTGGGCGATTCGCGACGAAACCCCGTGGGATTATCGCTTGAGCGCACGCTATCGCGGCGACCGCACCGTGCTTCGTGCAGAATCATTTGACAGCGATGAAGACGGCATCTTGCAAATCCGGGTGCCCCGTGGCGGTGGCACTGATGACGCCACCATGATGCCGGTGGCTCCACGGGTGTACGAAGCCGTGCTCGCCGGAAAACGTCAAGGCGCTTTTCCGGTGACGATTCTCAAACGCAGAGATGGGAGAATCGTTAATCAGAAGAACGAAGTCGTCATGGTCGGCCAAACGCCCGGTACCGGGCTGGACGAATATCGCCAGCAACACCCGAATCACGACTTGCTGCGTGAACTGGCGGAAGGCACCCAGGGGCGCATTGACCCTGACCTGAACGAGTTAGTGTCGCAGAAGCGCGAGGGGCAGAAGAAGCTTGTCCACCCGTTGGAGAATAATTTGATTCTCGCTGCACTACTATTGCTCTTAGGCGATATTGCGATTCGGGTCTTCTTTGGTCCACCGGCTTGAGCACGCGCACGAAAGGGAACGAGGAAAAAGAACGAGATGTCTCTGCTGTCCTCACACTCCCTGGCGCTCAAAGAATGGGCGGTGGTCGTTGAGGCGCTGAGCAGAGGAAAACAGATCCTCCTGCTACGCAAAGGCGGCATTCGTGAACGTGGAGGCCAATTCTCTGCCGAGCCGACCGAGTTTTTTTTCTTTCCCACCTACGTGCATCAGATGGAGCAAGGCGTCATGCCCGAGTCCGCTCCAGAGCTTCAGGCTGCACTCACCGCCAAACCGCCGGAAGGCCAGCTTCTGATTCCTGCCTATGCCATCGTGACAGACGTGCAGTGGCTCGACTCGCGTGCGGTAGTGGAGGCTTTGACCGGGCTGCATTGCTGGACCCCGGACACAGTCGAGAAGCGCTTCGCGTACAAAAATCCCGGCCTCTATCTCTTCGTGTTGCGCGTCTACCGGCTACCCCAGCCACACTGTCTACCTATGTTGAAGCGCTATGCTGGCTGCCGCTCGTGGGTGGAATTGGGAGCAACCCTTAGCACAGTCGGAGCCATACCGGTGTTAGATGACGAGGCCTTCGCCCGACGGATGCAGTGCGTTCGGGGGCGACTCGGCAGAGTGGGAGATGGAACCACGGGTGCCTCCACTCCCAGAAATGAGCGTTGAGACTATCGCGAAATGGCAGGGCTTAATTTGCACTCGTCAATGCGAAGCTCAAGGGAAGCGCACCTGCTCATGCGAAGGTGCGCAGGCGCAAGAACGCGTAGCGCAAATGCTGTCAATTCTTGCCCAGTGAGAGGAGAAGTATGCTCACCAGACTGAAAGTTCAACGACAGACGAGTAGGAAATTCCTAACCGGAGTACTGGCGGCTGTTTGCACTCTGATCGGCTGTGGGCAAACATCGACAGCATTGAGCGAAGACGAGTTGCTCAAGATTCTGCTCGAAGCGAAACACCGGGGGCCATATCAGTTCCAGCTCCAGGTGTGGCCTACACTTGAAAAGAAGACGCTACGCTACTGCGGCCCGATTTCCGAGTCCAAAGTGTTGGGCACGGGTTCTGTCTTGTCGCTCAGGGTGGAGAAGACGTATGCTGGGGAAACCCTACCGTGGTCCTTGGAGGGAAAGAGCGATTCGCCTGCTTTTGCACAGGCTCATGCTGCGGGCGAGGCCGTGTGTATGACTGGCGTGATCGAGGGTTTTATGGAGCGCGACAATGTCTATTGGGGGTACGTGAAAATTGCCTCAATTGAGAAGCAACAAAAATAGGTTTGGATGACGAGACCTTCACTCGACAGGCAAGGCGCGTGCAGGAACGGCTCGGCAGTCCAGTAAAGCACTCTTAGCCGACGATGCGCAGGATTCGGGTGTAGAACAATTCCCCGGTAAAAGTAGGTTCAACTCCCCTGAGACTCCGGGCAAGACCGCAAGCCGCGACCCGGAATCCAGGATTTTATTATGCACCTGCTACGCCGGAAGGGCCGGGCGCAGCACCCGACGCGCCTTGGCTGTTTACTTGCACTTGGGATCGCATGCCGCCATTTTATTGGCGGCATCTTTTTCACACGACTCGGTGCTGGAGTAGCCGCCTTTCGACTCGATACATTTGGACACGTCATTGTAGGGGATGGTGACGCAGTTGCGGTAGCACATCGGCGATTTTTCGCCTCCAGCGGCGGTGAGCTTATCGTTCATGTACGTCGCCACGGCGATGAGGCGGTTAAGGACATTGGTCTCGCCTTTTTCCGCCGGCTTCGAAGCCTTGTAATCGGCAGGGTACCCACCTTCCGCGTGTACTGGAGCAACGGGCACCAACGACGCGAGGAACATCGCGCCGCCGAGAATGGACTGGATTGATCGATTTAGACGCATAGGTCTCCCTTTCTCGTTCAAGATGTCGGATGGGGTTCTCTTACCTGCCTGCGGCGCGTTCCGCAACTCCAATCCCGCCTTGCTCTTTTGCGGACAGAGCCGATACGTTGTTGGGACGGTTGCTGTGTATGTCTGGATCTTCGCTTCGCATCATAACCTGGGGGGTACGCATACTCTTGCTAGTGATTGCCTTCTGGTGGCCGGCGGTCATTCGCGACCCCATCTACACGCCACGACAAGCCCGCTTGAGCGGCCAAGAATTGCGGTTGCCTAGCCCGTCTCATGCGCAGCTAGAAGACGCTTCTGCCTTGGCGATTTTCTGGAACTGGGAGCACCGCAGCTTCGTGTCCACGCGCTGGATCGTGGGACCATGGCGCGGCGTGCGCAGCCGGGAAGGACGCACGCAGACTTTCATCGTTCTGGTGCTGTTGTGGGCAATGAGTGGAATATGGCTGGCGCGGCAAGAGCCGCCTTCGTAAGAAGGACGGACGGTGCGTTATTCAAACGCAGGGGTGCAGGTTGAATTGAGCCGTGCGAAACCCAGTATTTCTGGCGGGTCTCAAGCGTGAGACGGAGAGCTGGGATTGGCATCCCAGCCTACGGGGCTTTCCTACAGCCTCAACGCCAAAGCACACCGCGAGCGGCCAGAACGAGTCCTTTCAGCTTGAGCAGAGGTCCAACGCGACTGTGATGCAGTGGCGCACGAAGCTAAGCCGCGACCTGCTCATAAGAGAAATGGGGGATGTCCGCACGTTCACTTGCATGTTCGAGCGTGAGGCCACAAATGTTGCCCTCCCGGTCCAAGTCAAGCAGCGTGTTTTCATCAAGGTCTTTGGTTTCGGCTACCTCAACCGCACGAAACTCAATGTACAACGTGTCAGTCTCTTGGAAATATGTGATCTTCACAGCGCAAATCTCCGATCAAAGAAGGCATTGTGGACTGTTTCCCCATCAGGAAGCAAAATGACCCGTAAACATCTTCCGCCCATCTCGACAATG
>SYOC01000198.1 GCA_005804965.1 Pseudomonadota bacterium | reverse complement strand
GTGACAACGGTTCAGGCATGCACGTCCACCAATCCATTTGGAGAGGCGAGAAGCCCTTATTTGCTGGCGACGGATACGGCGGTCTCAGTGAATTGGCGATGCATTACATCGCTGGCATCCTTGCCCACGCGCCAGCGCTGTGCGCGATCGTCGCGCCGACCACCAATTCGTACCGCCGTCTCGTCCCTGGCTTCGAGGCTCCCGTCAACTTAGCCTACTCCGCGCGCAACCGTTCTGCGGCGGTGCGTATTCCCATGTATTCGCCCAGCCCGAAAGCCAAGCGCATCGAAGTGCGGTTCCCCGATCCGTCCAGCAACGGCTACTTAGCGTTTGCAGCCTTGTTGATGGCCGGTCTCGATGGAGTCGAGCGCAAACTGCACCCAGGAGAGCCGCTGGATAAGGATATTTACTCGCTCACGCCGGAAGAACTCGCCAACGTGCCTTCGGTTCCTGGTTCACTGGAAGGCTCGCTGCAAGCCTTGGAAAAAGACCATGCCTTCTTGCTCAAAGGGGATGTCTTTACCGAAGATGTGATCCAAACTTGGCTAGAATACAAACGTAGCAAAGAACTCGACCCTATCCGGTTGCGTCCGCATCCGCACGAATTCGCGCTGTACTTCGACGTGTAAGCGCGGCTGTCAGCCACTCCTTCGGCAAGGGGGGAAGAGTCTTCTTCCCCCCTTTTCTTTTGTGCGACGCGGGGCTATACCTCCTCTGCCCCGACAAACGAGGGGAAAAATCACAACTTTTCAGAAGATGGGCAGGCGTTACGCAGGCTCACTTCAATACGGAGAAGACACTATGTTACTCGATGGTAAAGTGGCGATCGTCACCGGTGCCGGGCGCGGTATTGGACGCGAAGAAGCTCTCCTCCTGGCGAAGCATGGGGCAAAAGTCGTCGTCAACGATCTCGGCGGCGGCTTCGACGGCACGGGCGCGGACAATCGTCCGGCGCAGCAAGTCGTCGAAGAGATCAAAGCCGCTGGCGGTGACGCCGTGGCTAACTACGAAAACGTCGCCGATTTCAAAGGTGCGAAACGCATCGTTCAGTGCGCGATCGACACCTTCGGCAAGCTCAACATTCTCGTCAACAACGCTGGCATTCTCCGCGACCGCATGATCTTCAACATGGCGGAGGAGGAATGGGATGCCGTCATTGCCGTGCACATGAAAGGGACGTTCAATTGCACTCGTCATGCCTGCGAATACTGGCGAGAGCAACATAAAGTCGGCAACGTGCTCAATGGCCGCGTGATTAATACCTCGTCGGATTCCGGCCTGTTGGGCAACGTTGGCCAGCCGAACTATGGTCCGGCAAAAGCAGCCGTGGCGACCCTCGCCATCGTCGTGGATGCGGAAATGCAAAAGTACGGTGTGACCGCTAATGCCATCGCGCCGGTCGCACGCACCCGCCTCACCGTCGATGCAACGCCACAAACCGCCGCCGTCATGAATGTTAAAGAAGGCGAATTTGATGTCTTCAATCCCGGCCACGTGGCGCCGCTAGTGGTGTGGTTAGGGAGCGACGACGCAGCTAGCGTCCACGGCGAAGTCTTCCGCGTAGGTGGCGGCGTCGTGTGGCTCATGCAGGGCTGGCACACCGGCGGAACTGTCAGCAAACGTGGCGACTGGGACCCGTCGGATCTCGGCTCGAAGATCAAAGCCGAACTTGCCAAGGGCGTCACCAAGAAAGAAACTATGGCGGAAGTCTTCCGCGCCTTGAAGCAAGTGTAATTGCTCTTGTGGCAGGGGAACCCCTGCCACCTCATGGGTGGGGAGATCAATCACTGTAGGGGACGGAGAGGGAGGATGCGGTAGTACACGGGCTCTCTCCACCCACCCATCCACTTCCCAGCCCATCACTCCGGCGGTTTGTGTGAAATTCCATATTCCCTTTCAAGTCCTGATTATTTGCCACGCGAATACCAGTCGCAGCATCATGGCGCACGCCCTGTTAAAGAAAATGCTGGCGGACCGGGACATTGACCATATCCAGATTCGTTCGGGTGGCGTCGCTATTTATGCCCGCGACAATATGTTGCCTTCGCTCGACGCGCGTATGGTCCTGCGCGACCACGACATTCAACTGCGTGAGACCGATCTTTCCTCCATCGACCTCAAGCGCCATCGTCATCTCGTTGCCCAGGCCGACCTGATTCTCGCCATGACGCAAGAACAGAAACAGATGCTTGACGCGTATCCCGAGGCTACGGGGAAGCGCGTGTTCACATTAAAAGAATTTGCTGGCGAAGAAGGCGACATCGACGATCCTGCCATGCAAGGCGAAGAGGTCTTTCGCGCACGCATGGTCGAAATCCGACGCTGTCTGGAAAAATCCTTTGAAGATCTGCTAAGGCTATCCCATGAGCGCTTTTGAAAACCCAACCGACACCGTCATCCGCGATATTCTTGCTCAGCCCAAAACTATCGCAGTCGTTGGCTGTTCACCCGACCCAGACCGCGACAGCCATATGATCGCTGCCCTGCTCAAAGCCAAAGGTCATCGGGTCATCCCCGTCAACCCGACAGCAGTCACTATTCTTGGCGAACGCTGCTATGCCTCAGTGCGCGACATTCCCGAAAAGGTGGACATGGTCGATGTCTTCCGTCGCTCAGAGTTTGTTCCCCAGATTGCCGACGATGCCATCGCCGCAGGAGCGCACATTTTATGGCTGCAACTCGATGTCATTCACGAACCGGCAGCGCATAAGGCGCAAGAGGCAGGGCTCACGGTGGTGATGGATCGGTGTCCAGCGATTGAGTATCGGCGGCTGTTTTAGCGACGAGTTATTAGTTTTTAGTGATCAGTCTTTAGTTATGAGTGGCTAGTGTTCAGTGCGCAATCATCTTCTTATCCTGAAACTACAAACTATCAACTGCCAACTGAGAACTACAAACTAATGACTAAAAACTCTGCTAAATCCCTCCAACCCTGGCAACGTCTCGGCTCCGAGACTGTGTTCACCTGTCGCATCTTTGGATTGCAAAAACATCGCAATCGCTCTCCACGCGACGGGCGCGAACATGATTTCTTCGTGCTCGACAGCGGCGACTGGGTGAACATCATCCCGGTCACTCCAGATGACCATGTCGTGTTGATTCATCAGTATCGCCACGGCGTCGATCACATCACACTCGAAATTCCTGGCGGCATGGTGGACCCGCATGATCCTTCGCCGCTGCATGCCGCTCGTCGTGAAATGCAAGAAGAAACCGGCTACGACTCGGACGATATTATTGAGCTGGGTTCCATTCACCCCAACCCGGCAATTCAAAGCAACCGCTGCCATACGTTCCTGGCTCGCAACGTCGAGAAACGCTTCGAGACCCATTTCGATACCACGGAAGAGACCGAAGTCCTGCTCGTGCCAGCCGTCGAGCTTCCCGACCTCGTGCGCCACGGCAAGATTACGCATTCTTTAGTCGTGACCGCTTTTTATTGGTACGACTTGTTGCGGCGCGGCGCGTAAGGAAAAACTCCTATGAATGCTGTCAAACTTCACGTCGTCGTTCCTGAGAATCGTGAGTTGAAAATCACCTTACCCTCCGAGGTACCGCCGGGAGCGGTTGAAGTGATTGTACTGAGCGAAATCGCAGCGGAACCCTCTTCCGGCAGTTGGAAACGCATCCAACAGTTTCTCAACCGCACCCCTCCGGCTCGACCCGGACGAACCAAAGAGGAGATTGATCGCGACCTAGAAGAGGAACGAGCGAGCTGGGGAGACAATGGATGAAAGCTTACCTGGATAGCTGTATCGTCATCTACCTCATCGAGGGCAACCCACAGAACCGTACGGCAGTCGAAGCTGCACTCCGAACTCACCAACCAGATGTTACCCTCATTTCAGATCTCGTACGCCTTGAGTGTAGAGTCGGACCGCTACGCCGCAATGATCGGGCGATGATGGAACGGTTCGACAACTTCTTCACAAGTGCATTTTTGATCCCTCTCAATCCGGCGGCTTATGACCTTGCCGCTGAACTCCGAGCCCAGCATCGTCTCAAGACACCGGACGCGATCCACGCCGCAGCCGCTATTCTGTATGGCTGCGACGAGTTTTGGACCAACGATATCCGGCTTGGGGTGCTCAAGCCGCAATTATCCCTACGCGTGATTCCAGAGCCGACGGCTTAAATGCTTGGTGGTTCTTCATATCCGAGGGAGGCCGTAAGCACATCTCGGGGTCGTCCATAATTCTTTCGGGGGCCACCCTTCCTCAATCCGCCGCTGCATATTCAGCCGCCGGCGCGGGACGTTGCCCGCCAAGCACGCGGAACCACTCACGGGCTGCCTCCACGACGACGACTAGCACTAAGATCATAAACAGTGCCGTAATCGCAGCATCAAGGCGGTCATTAAAAATTAAGGTCTGGGTTTCGGCGATCTTCTCTGCCGGAATCTGACCTGACGCAATTTTCTCTGAGAGGTCGGCAGCGTGGGCGAGAAAACCGATGCGCACGTGCGGATGAAACAGCTTCTGATACCCGGCAGTCATTGTGATCGCTAACAGCCACACCAGCGGTCCTAAGGAAATCCACGCGTAACGTGCCCTGCTGTTTTTGAGTAAGATGGTCGTCACCACGCACAAGGCAAT
>SYOC01000197.1 GCA_005804965.1 Pseudomonadota bacterium | reverse complement strand
TCGCAGGACAGCAGGCAATGGACCATCGATTTCTTTCTGATCTTTAATGGGATCGACGAGAGTCTCACCGTCGAGACGTAAGAATTGTACATAGGCACTAGGGACAAATCGGCGCGGTTCTTTCCCAACGACTAAGAGTCCCAATACCGTCGCGTTCGATTCGGGAGCGAGCGACATAAAGCGCATCGACATCAGTTGCTGTTCAATGGAGCGTTGGTTCTGTTCCAACACATCGAGTGGAAGCGTTGCCGGAAGATACTCGCGGACGAAAAGATCAAGGTCAAGGTCTTCCAATGAAGCAGCAGTAATCGGATGAATGTCAAACGGCAGATCTCTAGCTCGCCGTTTTTCGGTTAATCGTCGTTCTTCTTCGGGAGTCGCCACGGCTCTGCGTGGCCCCACGCGGACCCACACCCGTCCCTTATAACGAACGGGAGGAGCGTCGGCAGGCTGAACCGTCACTGTGGCGACTTCACAACGATTGAACGCTTTCTTTTGCACTGTCATCGTCGGGAAAGGAGTAATATTTCCATCCGAACGCATATCGGCAAGGAGACGCAGCAGTTCGTCAGTAATAGGCAAGTGTGCACAACTCCCGTCGTCACGAACACCAATCAAGAGCAATCCGGGCTGTCGGTGGTTTGGCAGATCATTCGCAAAGGCACAGATGGCTTGGCGAATCTTCTCCCCATCGGCGACAGAAGCCTTACGTTCCACGCGATCCGACTCAAGATCGAAAAAAAGAGACTCGATCATTTGTTCATCTATCACTGCGGCCCTGCTCCTTTTCCCCTTTCCCAACGAAGGAGACTGCAAAGCTATTCCCTCCCCACTCCCAGCGCATCCGCAACCCGGTTGATGTAGTTGAAGAACGACGCGATCAAGGTGATCTGCAAAATCGCGGTGTCATCGAACCCGACCTGACGGAGATCCTCAGCATCGTTGCTCCACAGTCCAGGCGGGTTTTTGGTCAGCTTCTCCACGTAGGTCAGCATGGCATGGTCTTTTGCGTCCAACTTGGCGGTGCGCCAATCACGTTTGAGGGCTTCGGCGAGTTCAGCATCCAAGCTGGCAGTCCGCAGAAACTCTGCGTGCGACTCGCGTCAATAGAAGCAGCGATTGAGCGTGGACACGGTCGTGGCAATCATCTCGTGCTGTCGCCGCGTCAAGGGCAACGACGGGTCCATCAACGAGCCAAACGTCGCAAAGGCGTGGAACATCGCCTGCGGAATCAACGAATGCGACAGCATAATGCTGTCGTTCTTGACGGCGTCCGGCAGCATTCGTTCATGACGATGTTTCGGATTGTATTCATCTGGGTACATGTCTATCAATTTTTGCAGTGCCTCGCGGACAGCGGAATGCTCCGCTGGCGACGCGGTCTGAATCCAGGTCATATGCGACTCCTCCTTACTCTCGGTCTATAGCACAAAACCTGCGCCTCGTGCGCCACGACGAGGCAAGACTTTTTTGAGGTAGATGTGGCCAGCATCCTGCTCGTCCGGAACATTGCTGACAACGCGACCTAAGCGCCACACAAACTCAGCCTCCACCGGAGAGCCAAGATCTTTGGCCAGCTCGACAGCCCGTGCGGCGTACTGCAAAATCTGCCGTCCTTCGAGCCCCGAGACATCATCGAAAAACCATCCGCAGCTTGTAAACATGAGTAGGCGATGACGTTGCAACTCTAGTAATTGTCGCGCTTCGACTCGCTGGGTCGGAGAGAGTTTGAAATGCGCCTGCTCAGCAAAAAACTCGTCGAGCCGTCCCGGCGAGCGGTCGAGCAGCACATTGATATACGCATCCCGCGCTACCCATGGGTCAGCAAACAGGACTGCCCCACGTCGCTCGAACAGCGCGTCAAGTTCACACCCCAGCCAATCGAGAGCAAGGCGCAGCGGCGCACGCCATTCCTGAGTCCAGGATGCCTCTCCGTTAATATGACAGCCGCAATGCGACCGCCATCGTTCGATACCGTGCGCACAACTCCACGACGTGTTTTCAGCGATTTCCACTTCCCAGCGAGGAGGCGAGAGCGCCAGGAATTCGCCGTAGTTCGTCAGCGTCGCGAGGTTGCGTCGCCGCAGTTCGAGCGTTGCGAAGGCTAACGCCATTTCGCCGAAACGGTGATGATGCCCGTAGGATTCGCCGTCGGTGGCAAACTGCACGAGCTGTGGCTCCTGGCGCTCGGACGAAAACGTGGCAACGATTCGCGCCATCAAATCCTCACCACTGTGCAACAAACCGTCGAACGCCACTCCGCGCGCCAAGCCGCCATGATAGAAAAACAGGCTCATCGTCTTCCCGCTCGGCAGCCGACACAGGTACGGGCGCGTAGTGTCGAGCTGCTCCGACGCCACGCTTCTCCACGCCACATGCCCAGGTGGACGCACGCGCTTGGCTTGATGCGGGGCCAAAATAGTAAACGTTATGCCTTGCGCAGCTAGCGCCTCTAACGTGGCAAGATCAACCGCCGCCTCTGGCAGCCACATGCCCTCGGGAGATCGACCAAAGCGGTAAATAAAATCGCGGATGCCCCAAGCAATTTGCGTCGTACGGTCGCGGGCATTGCAGAGCGGTAAAATGGCGTGACCGTATGCTTGCGCCAGAGCGTTGCCGTGACCGTGGTGTCGCTCGCGGCTGTGCCGGTCGGCTTCGATGATGGTAGCGAGCAATTCCGGCTCGTGGCGCTGCAACCAGGAACACAGCGTCGGGCCGAAGTTAAAACTGATCGCGGCATAGTTATTGACGATAGCCGCCAGATGTTCATGCGCATCGAGAACGCGAGCCTTGGCATTCGGCCAATAACACTCGGCAGTGATGCGCGCGTTCCAATCATGATAAGGCGCGGCAGAATCTTGGACCTCTACATCGCCAGTCCAAGGGTTTTCGCGCGGCGGTTGGTAGAAATGGCCGTGGATGCAAACGTAATGCATACGAGAGTAACGAGCACGAACAACGTCAGCGCGGTTCCGCACGTTCCAGCACGATCAGGCCGGAGGGGTCACGAAAGAACCGTTGTTCGTCGGCATTATTGCCGTCGAGAACAGTTTGCGGCGGCACGATGTTGTAGCGATCCACGAGGACGCGCCGGAGTCGCGCACCAGCACCAATCTCGGCGTAGTCCATAATCACGCAGTCTTCGAGCGTGGCACCTTTGGCGATCTGTACACCCCGACCTAAGACGCAGCGGGTGAGGCGGGCACCTTCAATATGGCAGCCTTCACCGATCAGGACATCGGTCAGCTCGCCGTTGACGACACGCGCCGATGGTCCGTCGTACACCCCGCCCAGAACCTGCCAGTCGTTGTTCCGCAGATCAAACTTGGGAGCGGCACCGAGCAGGTCCATATGCGCTTCCCAGTACGAGCGCAGGGTGCCGACATCGCGCCAGTAGCCGTGCTCTTCATAGGGTTTCACGCCGGGAATTTCATTCTTGAGAAAGTCATAGGCATAGATGCGACGCTGCGGAAATAATTCCGGAAGAATCGTGCGTCCAAAGTCGTGGTCCGTGTCCCGACGCGAATCCTCCAACAACGTCTGCGCCAGCAGTTCAGTATCGAACAGATAATTGCCCATAGAGGCGTACACATGGGTAGGGTCATCAGGGAGAGGTTGAGGATAGGCGGGTTTTTCCTCGAAGCCGATGATGCGCTGCGTGTCGTTGACCTGGACCACGCCAAAGCCTTTGGCCTGCTCAATCGGCACCGGCAAGGCGGCCACAGAAACCTCAGCGTTATGTTCCAAGTGGAATGCCACCATCTGGTTCAGGTCCATGCGATAGATGTGATCCGCGCCGAAGATCGCCACCAAGTCAGGACGAAAGTCGCGAATCACATTGAGGTTCTGGTAGATGGCATCGGCGGTGCCTTGGTACCAGCTCTCGCCCGAGCGCTGTTGCGGCGGCACGACGGTAACGAACGTGTCCTTCAGGCCACCAGCGATGCGCCAGCGCCATGCTGAGCGCAGATGCTCAATGAGCGACTGCGACTTGTACTGCACCAGCACGTACACGGCATAGACACCGGAATTGATAAAATTGGACAAGACGAAGTCGATAATCCGGTGCTTCCCGGCAAACGGCACCGCCGGCTTGCTCCGCGCTTTCGTCAGCGGAAACAAACGGTCGCCTTTGCCACCGGCAAGAATCATCCCCAGGATACGTAGCCGCCGCATAAGCACCTCCTCTTCGACAACCCTGTGTCACGCCCCCGCCGCCGGCAACGGTCCGGCGGCCACGAGCTTCTTGCGCCGAGGGTCAACGGTAAGGTTCAACCCTTCGAGCGTGCGTGCGCCCAACAACAAGAGATCGCCTTTTTCGGCGAAGACGACTTCATCGACGGTGAAAAATTTATCCACTCGCAGGATGGCGAACCCAACGCTGCGCGTGACCTGCTGGCCGTTCGCCATAACGAAGGCAAGGTCCTTTTTCTCCCGCTGTATGCCAAGCCGTTCCAGCGTAGCCGCTGGAATCCATGTGCAACTGGTGTGCTCGCTGCCAGTATCCACCAACATCTTGGGCAGCACAGCGGATTGCTCGCGCTCTACGACGTTCTCGACCTTGCAGCGGATAGAAAAAGTTCCCATGGCGACTTGCTCACTTTTGCGCGGCGGCAATCAGCACATCCTCCGGCGTCGCCCCGCCTTCAGGCAGAAACAGGTGTTGCACAACTGCCGGTTCGGAATCGCCTTCGCGGTACCACGAGAGGATCATCGGAATGCGTGCGCGGCGGAAGAGGCCGAGTTGCGGACAGCGGCGGTCGGTCTCCTCGGCCAGTTTCTGGATCTGCTCTTGGGCGTGGTCCGTGTCCAGATAGAGATCGTAATTCAACTGGCAATACTCCGGCTGTCGGTCGAAATCGGCCATGAAACCACGAATGTCGATGAGTGAGCGAATCTTGGTACGCAAGCCGCGATAGGAGAAACGCAAATCCCGCGCCGCCACGGCAATGGTGATCGACGTACACCCAGACAAGGCTGCAAGTTGCGCATGCACCGGCGTCCAGCCGCGACTCTGCCCTTGTAGCTCGGGTGGATTGCCAATGTCGAATCCTTTCGGTTCGTCGAACATGATGGAGGGCTGGCCTTCCATGTAGCTTTCGACGCGCATCAACTCAAATGATCGCGTGGTCACGTCACTGACGCCGATATGCTCTGGATAGGTCACGTTTTCTTTCATGGTAGGCTCCTTCAGGCGCGGTATGGGCTACGTCCAGCTTCTAGCACGGGACTTTCCGCCTCGCCATCGCAACCGCATGCGCCACACTTTGAGCCGGAACAGGTCCGCGTCTACCGCAGCTTCGCAGCAATGGCCTGCTTGTACAGTTCGACGTATTGGGCGGCAGATTGCCCCCAGGAAAAATCGCGCGTCATGGCGTTGCGCTGAAGCTGCCGCCATTGCGGCTCATCGGCAAAGACGGTAGCTGCTTCCCGTATGGTCGCCACCAAAGCCTCTGTTGTTGCTTGGGAGAAGACAAACCCAGTGCCTGAACCGTCAGCAGTATCATGAGACACGACGGTATCTCGCAACCCACCAGTGGCACGCACGATAGGCAGGGTGCCGTAACGCATAGCATACATCTGCGTGAGTCCGCACGGCTCAAAGCGCGAAGGAACAAGGAGACAATCACTGCCCGCCTGAATCTGGTGCGACAAGGCATCGTTGAACCCGAGGCGCACGCCAACCCGATGCGGGTAGCGCCGCGCAAGCGCTGAGAACCGCGCCTCGTAGCCCCGCTCGCCAGAGCCAAGAATCACGAAATGTACGTTCCGAGTCTCTGCTCGCTCAATCGCTTCAGCAACGAGGTCCGCACCTTTTTGATCCGTCAATCTCGTGACCATGCCACAGACGAGTCGCTCCGAGTCTTCGAGCAATCCGAACGCGCGGAGCAGTGTAGTCCGACATGCGGCTTTGCCACCGAGATTGTCGGCATCATAGCCTGCAATCAAAGTCGGGTCCGTCCTCGGATTCCAGGCAGCGTCGTCGATACCGTTCAGAATACCCACCAGAGCATCGCGTCGGTCGCGCAACACACCATCCAACCCCCAACCAGACTCGGGGGAGCAGATTTCCTGGGCATAGGTCGGACTCACCGTCGAGAGTACGTCAGCATAGTACAGTCCGGCTTTCATAAAATTCACCGCGCCATAGAATTCCACCCCGACAGGTTGAAAAAGCTGCGCTGGAAGACCCGTCGCCGCAAAAACCGTACCAGGGAAAACACCTTGAAAGGCGAGATTATGAATAGTGAAAACTGAAGCGGCACGGGCAAGCTGATCGTTGAGTCCAGGCAAAAAACGCAGATACGCAGGGATAAAGCCGGCGTGCCAGTCGTGGCAATGGATCACTTCAGGAAACCATCCCAAGCGTTCAGCTAAAGCCAGCACCGCACGACAAAAAAAGAGAAATCGCAGTCCATTATCGGCATACTCGCCGCTCTCGTCGCCATACAATCCCGGGCGGGCGAAATACTCGTCTTGCTCGATAAAGTAGGTAGGAACGGCGGTCTCGGGCGTACCACCCGGCAATGTCCCTTGCCATACTTGCGCCGTGCGTTCACCAAAGGCGAGCGGGACGGGCAGGCGCTCGACAACCGCAGTCAGACCAAAATCTGAGCGGCGGATGGATTGATAGAGTGGCATAACCACACGGACATCATGGCCAGCGGCAGCAAGCACCGGAGGCAACACACCGACCACATCGCCCAGCCCGCCCGTACGAGCAAAAGGCGTGACCTCAGCACTGACAAAAAGAACTCGCAATTGCTCTTCCTCGCCGGCTCTTCTGCTCAGTCCTCAGTCCTCGTTACTCAGCACCGTCTCTCACCACCACCACGCTTTTTTCTTGGCCGGGGCTTGTCCACCGGCAGCAGTTTGGCGGCGCTGCGCACGCCGCTGCTCGGTCCAGAACAAGAGCGCACCGACGATCACCCCAGACGCAAAAGCGCCGACCACCGTTACCGAGGCAGGGATAGTCAACTGCCAAAAGAAGAACTGTAAGTCTACTGGCTCTGTATTCTGGGCACCAAAGATCACAAACAACATCACAACCAGCAACGCGATGGCTACACGCAAAGACATGTACGCTCCTCAACCTTCATCGAATTTGCCACGAGCGGCCTACCATAACAAACAAGAGCAGATGTGCCACCAGGGCGCATCTGCTCTCTTTTCTGGCCATTCGAAGCACCGGGGCAGCAAGATGCGAGCAAAGCAGGTATAAGGAGCCAATTCAAATTCATTGCAAGCACAAGACCAAAGCAGAAAGACTCATGACCCAAGCAGAACTCGAATCTCTGGCTCCGGCTTCACCGCCGCATCGCCTCCCTGTCGTCGCTATCGTGGGCCGACCAAATGTCGGAAAGTCTACGTTCTTCAACCGTCTCATTCGTCAGCGCAAGGCCGTGGTCGATAACACGCCAGGCGTCACCCGTGACCGCAATTTTGCTCAAGCGGTGTGGGACGAAACCCCGTTCCTGTTGATCGACACCGGCGGGATCGACCTCACTGAAACCGAAGGCATCGTCGGTCACGTGCAGGAACAAACACGACTGGCCATCGACGAAGCTGACAGTGTGATCTTCCTTTTCGATGGCCGTGAAGGCTTGAACCCAGTTGATGCCGATGCTGTGGATTTATTACGCCGCAGCAGGAAGCCAGTATTCTTCGCCGCGAATAAGATCGAAGGCGAGAAACAGGAACTTGCGGTGTCTGAGTTCTTCTCGCTCGGCCTGGAGTCCGTGTTTCCAATCTCGGCGGCGCATGGTCGCGGTATCAGTGATCTGATGGAGGCGATCATCGCCACGTTCCCCAAGGAGGTGAACACTGATGCCGAAGGCGTTCGCATCCCGCCACTCGACCAGACAGCGCCGTTGCAGGTGGCGATTGTCGGTCGCCCCAATGCCGGGAAATCTTCGTTGCTCAATCGCCTCGTGGGCTTTGAACGCTCCATCGTTGACGCAGTGCCCGGGACCACACGCGACGCCATCGACAGCCGCATCGAATGGAAAGGGAAACCCATCCTGCTTGTAGATACTGCTGGCGCACGGCGACGGACACGCATTCATGAGCGCATCGAGCAAGCTAGCGTGATGATCGCCCTCAAGTCGTTGGAGCGAGCGGAAATCGGCGTCCTCGTGCTCGACGGCGTTGAAGGAATGTCGGATCAAGACTCGCGCATCGCCCAGTACGCCTGGGAGCGCGGGCGCGGCCTCGTTCTAGTCATCAACAAGTGGGATGCCGTTCCTCACGAGCGCAAGAATCAAGGACGTTATCTCAGCGACCTGCACGATTTCTTCCCGGTCACCAAGCCGTTGCCAGTAGTTTTTATCTCCGCGCTGACTGGTGGCGGCATCAACAAAGTGCTGCCGACATTGGACAAGGCGGCGCGTGCGCACTCTATGCAGATTCCGACAACCGTGTTGAATCGGCATTTGCAGGAATGGACGCAGCGTAACCCACCGTCGAGTTATCGCGGACGGCAGCCGCGCTTGTTCTACGCGACGCAGGTCAGCACCAAACCACCGACTATCGTCATTTTCGCTGGCACCCCAGAAGGCATCCCGACCTCGTACATGCGCTACCTAGAGAATCAACTGCGCGACACCTTCGACCTGCAAGGCACCCCGATCAAGTTGATTTTTCGTGCGCGCAGGAAAGAACGCGGGGACGAGGGCAAAGGCTAGCCACGTCCTACACCACCCCTTGTCCCCAATTGCCATGAAACCCGTAAGGAATACGGTGGGGGAGTTTCACCGTCGCCAGCGGCCGAGTTGTGACGTTTTCGGCATCAAGGACGAGAAGATCACTACGATGTTCCTCTTGGCGATAGACAACTGCGAGTAGGAACCCCTCACCTTCTGGAGATGTTGGACTGCGTGGCACGAACACAGGTTCAGAGGTGAAGCTGCTCGCCCCGAGAACGTGAGACTCACGTCGCCCGCTGTGCCAGTCATAACGAACAATGGCGTTAAACACTCCGCCATCGCCGGCTCCGGGTTCGCGCCCACCGGCATATCCGTAACGGTAAGCCAGTCCAGCGAACCGTTCATCGAGCCGGGGAAATTCAGCGGGATGTTCATCAAGCCGGGTTTCCTTGAGCGACCCATTAGCGAGATCCAATGTCCAGCGCGTCAGGCGTGCCCCCGACTCTTGCCACTCTGTAGATTCGGCACCATCAAAGAGCGGGAGCCGGGGAAATCGACAGACATCGGCAATCACCTGTCCCTGTGCGGCATAGGCATTCATCGGGTGAAACACGTAACACGGGTCGGCTTCGAACCAACGCAGCGCGACCTTGCTACCGGTGCGTGGCATGAGGCCGATTCTCGTCCCTAGCTCTGGTTCCCAGCGAATCGGCTTGCCGGAGGTAAAGTTCTCGAACCGGAACGTTGCCGGACACACCAGGAACATGACGTAATCCCGCGTGACCATGAAGTCGTGCATCATCGTCGGGAAAGGCACGTCAATCTCTTCACTGTGGGAGAGCTGCCCATCCGCTGCAACCACATAGTAGCGGAGGTAAGGCGGAAACGGGCTGTAGCCAAAGAAGAGGAGTTCACCGGTCTCGGGATCGATTTTCGGATGAGCAGTCATCGGCCCCAACAGTTTTCCCGTGAAATCGTAAGGGCCAAGAGTTTCCAGCGTGTGGGGGTCGAGCAGATGCGGCGGACCGGCCTCCCAGAGCGCTAAGAGTTTCCCGCCATGCCAGAGGATGTTGGTGTTGGCGGCGTTCGGAAAAATGCCCTCAGCCCGTGGATCGTTATGCATGAAGTCCGCTAAGCCGCCAAAGAGTGCGGTGCCGACCTCGCGTTCACGTTGGAACTTCTGCGTTCGCACCCAGCGGTTACGATAATGCGCTTTGCCATCGGCGAAGGCGAAGGCATGAATCATCCCGTCGCCATCGAACCAGTGATATTCGCCATACGGGGCAAACTGCGGATTCGGTCCATTGCGGTACAACGTGCCGCTCAGCTCGCGGGGAATCTCCCCTTCAACCACCAAGTCATGGATCTCTCCCTCCATCGGCCAAGGGGCATAATTACCGGACAAGAACGGATCGTTCGGAAATGGATGGCTCATGATGAAATCCTCCTTGTAATGCACCGCGCTTGCCCCATCACGCATGGCCACAGCAACCGCGCCTTTTTCTTCGATGAGGCGCAAAGCTACGGGCAAGATGTCATTGCGTAAAGCGGGATTGGCGGGGCGTGGCATAAAAATCTGCGAATCGCAAAATACACACCATCGTTACGTAACAAGGTCAATGAGCACTAACAGAAAAGATGCAGAGTGAGGGGAATGTCAGCAAAGACCTTTGATTCTCAAGGGATCAAGAAGAAAAGCGCATTTCTTCTGGGAGAGAATCGGGTGAAACCAAACGATACTTGAAGAAGAAAGAAAAGATCCCTGATTTCTAGTGGTAGAGATATATTTCTGCTAAGAGACAAGGCAAGATCAGGATCAAAGGAATTTCCATGCGACTAAAGTTTGTGAAATACACGGAATGGGAAGGTA
>SYOC01000196.1 GCA_005804965.1 Pseudomonadota bacterium | reverse complement strand
TGCTGAGTGTTGAGTGCTCAGAAGAGCACTGAGTGCTGAGTGCTGAGTGCTGAGTGGAGGATGACATGCACGACATTATAAATTTTCGCTTTTTGACTTTTGACTTTTGACTTTTCTTCGTTTTTACTCAGGACTCATTGCTCAGGACTCAGGACTTCTTGCTGCTCGCCGCACTTGCTCGACTATGCCTGGCAGGATGGCGAGGACGTGTTCGATCTCTTGTTTCGTTGTGTATTGGCCGACGCTAAAGCGCAGCGCATTTTTTGCTGCGGCTTCGTCACGTCCAAGGGCAAGTAACACATGCGACGGCTCCAGGGAACCGGCAGCGCAGGCAGAGCCGGTGGAGACCGCTACTCCAGCGAGATCGAGTCCCATCATCAGTCCTTCGCCCGTAGCACCAGTGAACCCGACGTTGAGGGTATTGGCGAGGCGATGATGACGTGGCCCGTTCAATGTCACCTCAGCAATCGTCGTCTGTATCCCTTGCCAGAGTTGCTCTGTCAGTTGCTGACAATGGGCTTCCGCCAATTCGAGATCCTGGGCGGCAAAGGTAGCTGCCACGCCGAACCCGACCACTGCTGCGACATTTTCTGTGCCTGGGCGCTTTTCGCGTTCTTGCGCCCCTCCGAGTAGCAACGGCGCAAGCGCGGTTCCTTTACGGACGTATAACGCGCCCACGCCTTTAGGTCCGTAGATCTTATGGGCCGAGAGCGACAGCAGATCTGCGCCTAAGTGAATGATATCGACTGGGAGTTTGCCGGCAGCTTGGACAGCATCCACATGTAAGAGCGCTCCACGCTCGTGTACCACACGGCTCAACTCGGAGATCGGCTGGATGGTGCCGATTTCATTGTTGGCCATGCCGATGCTGACCAAGGCAGTGTCTGTTGTGAGCGCCGCGCGTAGCACCTCGGTATCAAGCCTTCCTTCGCCGTTAACCGGCAGATACGTGACCGAAACGCCTTCGAGTTCAAGTGCTCGTAGCGGCTCTAGCACCGACGCATGCTCGATGGCGGTAGTGACGACATGGGTCGGGTGCGGGCGAACTGCGGCGATAACTCCACGCAAGGCGAGGTTGTTACTCTCGGTGCCACCACTGGTGAACAAGACTTCCGCCGGGCGGGAGTGGAGCAGGGCCGCTACTTGATCGCGGGCGTCTTCCAGACCTTGCTTAGCGCGGCGTCCCGCCCAGTGTGTGCTCGCTGGATTGCCGAAACGCTCGCGCAGATAGGGGAGCATGGCGTCCACCACTTCTGGTCGCAACGGCGTCGTTGCGTTGTAATCAAGATAGACGGGAGTCATCGTGAGTGCATATCAAAATTCTGGATTCCGGGTCGCGGCCTGCGGTCTTGCCCGGAATGACGAAAGCAGCAGGGTCGTCATACCGGCGAAAGCCGGAATCCAGGGAGAGTCGAGCATATGTTTACCAGGGAATTGATAGGCACCCATTCGTCGTTCACACGCAAGCCATTACGATTGCGCCTTGGGGTCGTGCCAATTTTCCCAACCGTAAGCGCCTTGGAGTTTGACGAACCGGCACTCGCCAAAGTATTCCTCGCGGAACCCTTTGGGCTCTTTCCAGACACGCACGAAGGTTTGCAGATCTTCTTCACCCATAGGGAGGACTAAGCGCCCACCCATGCGTAACTGCGCGAGCAACGGACGCGGGAGACACGGTGCCGCCGCGCCGATGACGATCGCATCGAACGGAGCTTCGTCCTTCCAGCCCAGGGTGCCGTCTCCGACCAAGAGCGAGACCGCATAGCCCAGCTTGCGCAAGACGGTGCGTGCACGGCTCGCCAGCCGTGTAGACATTTCCACCGAACACACCTGCGCACCTTGTTCGGCAAGAATGGCAGCCAAGTAGCCGGACCCGGTGCCGACTTCGAGCACTTTTTCTCCGTCAGCGAGCTTCAAGGTCTCGGCCATGAGCGCGGTCATATACGGCTGCGAGATAGTTTGGCCTTCACCGATGGGCAAGGGGTTATCGTCATACGCACGGTCGCGGAGCTTCTCCTCAACGAATTCGTGACGTGGCACTTGCCGCATAGCCGCGAGCACAATCGGGTCGGAAATCCCGCGTGCGGCGATTTGCTCCCGCACCATCTGCTCGCGCAGTTGCCCGTAGGTTAACGCCATGGGAGTTGCAGATCTCGCAATTCGTGAAGGGCACGATAATTGGTCATGTCTACATGCAAGGGAGACACGGAGATGTAGCCCTCACTCACGGCGACGCAGTCAGTGCCTGCCTGTGGATCGAAGCCGAGATCATCGCCGCCAATCCAATAATATTTTCTACCGCGTGGATCGATACGTACTTCTAGGGTTTCCGAGTAGTGACGCTTGCCTTGGCGGGTCACTCGATACCCTTTCAGCTCGTGCCGAGGGAGATTCGGTACATTTACATTAAGGAGCGTATCTTTGGGCATGCCTTGCGCGAGCACCTCGCCAGCAAGGACAGCCGCGAATTCCGCAGCCGGAGCGAAATGAAAAGGCTTGTGCCACGACACGACAGAGACGGCAATAGCCGGGATGCCGAGCAATGAGCCTTCGATGGCGGCGGACACTGTGCCCGAGTAGGTGATGTCATCCCCCAAGTTTGCGCCTTTGTTGATCCCAGAGACGACCAGATCAGGCCGTACTGGGAGGAAGCCTTTCACAGCGAGATTCACGCAGTCCGTAGGCGTACCATCGACGGCGAAACGGCGCGGGGCGATCTCTTCGATGCGGAGGGGACGATGCAAGGTCAACGCATGGCTGACGGCGCTCTGTTCGCGATCCGGGGCAACGGTGTAGATGTCGCCCACGGTGCGCAGTGCGGCTTCAAGCGCATGCAACCCTTCGGAATGGATGCCATCGTCGTTCGAGATCAGGATGATCATGGCGGCATTTGAGCAGAAAGCCAAGGAAGAAGAAAGGCGACCACTTTCATGATCGCCTTTCTCGTGATGGTCGGGGTGAGCCGATTTGAACGGCCGACCACTCGCACCCCAAGCGAGTACGCTACCAAGCTGCGCTACACCCCGACATGAGTGCCCGTCTCTCTTATCTGCTCGGAGGTTGAAGGGTCAAGAGCCTTTCTGCAGTCCTGAGTCTTGAGCAATGAGTGCTGAGCGCTGAGGGCGGAGGGTGAGTCACTCTTCTCCTGGGTAGTTCAAGTCTAGCATCACGAACAAATATCCCAAGGATTTGCCATGCTGGAGGAGGACCTCGCGGACTTCTGGGACGAGAATACGAGCAAAATCTTCTGGCGGGGCTTGGATGAGGGCCATGCGATCTTCTGTCCGCACTTGGTAAAGCGGCATCCCCAAGGTACGGAAAACTGGCTCCCAAGCGGCTGAAGGCTCCTCGGGCAGGGCCGATGGTTGGTGCTTGTCGCTCATGGTCGGAGACTGTACTACAAAACCTGCACCAGCTAAATCCGGCTCGACAGAGGAACTTTCTATCTATGACCACACCTGTTTGCGGCGTGATTTTCGACCTTGACGGCGTACTGATTGACTCCGAAGGTCTGTATTACCGGGCGTATAGCGATGTCCTCAAACCCTACGGCGTGACCGTGACCCGCGAAGAGTACGAAGACCATTGGATCGCGCAGGGCAATGGGCCAGAGTACATTGTCGCGAAGCACAACCTGCCCATCTCGCCCGATGAAATGCGCCAACTGCGCTCGCCTATTTATCTGCACTTGCTAGAGCGCGAGGTGACATTGATGCCCTACGTGCATGAGGCGCTCGGTCGCTTGGCATCGCACTGCCGGCTCACCGTGGCGACCAACAGTTATCGCGAGCATCTTGATGCCGTGCTGCGCAAGTTTGGGCTTGCCCAGTTTTTCCCGAGGACAGTTGCGCGGCAGGATTATCAGAAAGCCAAGCCGGCGCCGGATGCTTTTCTGACGGCGGCACGAACATTGGAATTGCCGCCAGAGCGCTGTGTCATTATCGAAGATACTTACAAAGGTGTCTCGGCAGCAGTCAGCGCTGGCATCCGCTGCATCGCCGTGCCCAACGACTACACGCGCCGCAACGATTTCAGCCAGGCAAGTCTCATCTTGCCCAGCCTACGGGAGCTGACGATGGAGGTGGTCCGGGGGTTACTCGTCGGGTAGGGAAGTTCGGACGCCGGGGCTCGAAAATTCTCCTTCGAGGGACACGCGCAGGGAATAGGCAGGGGCCGGGATTGCCCGAGGCAAGGGTGCCGCAAGTGAAAAAGGGCACCGCATGCGACGCCCCTACGAAAAATGCTCCTCCCATGCTAACTGACTGACCGTATGGGTGTGTTTTCGTATCGTTCCTCGTTACTCGCCTCTGAACGCTACCGGTGGTACGCGCTGGGCATGACCACGTTGGGGCAAGCGGCGGCCAACATTTTGGCGTCGGCATTTGGTCCGCTCGCTCCCTTCTTACAAGCTGACCTGCATATTAGTCGCGCTGAAGTCGGGCTGGTAGCGACGGCCATGTCATTAACCGCTGCGCCTTCGGCGCTGTTCGGCGGGCGGGCGGCGGACCGTGTAGGCGAGCGCCGCGTTTTGATTCTGTCGGGTGTGATGGGCGTGCTGGCTGCGATTGCCGTGTCGGCTAGCGTCGGATTTTGGAGTCTGGTGGTTACTTGCTTATTCTTGGGGCTGGGCAATGGCATCCAGAACCCGGCTGGGAGTGCAGCGGTGATGCGCTGGTTTCCTCAGCATCAACGCGGCTTGGCGATGGGTATTCGTCAGACCGGTGTGCCAATCGGCGGTATGTTGGCTGCCGGTGTGGCTCCGGTCCTCGCGTTATATTACGGCTGGCGCGCGGCGTATCTTGCTAGTGGCGTGTTATCGTTGCTGGGCGTGGTGCTCACTATCGTGGCGTACTTCGATCCGCTCAGACGAGTTGGAGCGGCAGTCGTTCCAGTGCGCTCGTTCCGAGAGTTGACGCGTGATCCTCGCCTGCTCAGGCTGGCATTGGTCTTCGGGTGCCAGGTCTTCACGCAAATGGCGGCAACGACGTACTTCGTGCTGTTTCTTCACGAGTCCCTAGGTGCGTCTGTCGTGACGGCTGGGGCGTTGTTCGTGGTCGTCAATGTGGCAGCGATGGTCGCGCGTATCGGCTGGGGCTTGGTCAGCGACCGACAATTTCGCGGCAAACGACGGCCCGTGCTGGTCCTCATTGTTGTGCTCACCATTTGCAGCAGCTTAGGAGCGGCCCTGTTGCCGGCGCACACTCCATTATGGATCGTGGCGTTACTCTCCATATTGTTCGGGGTCTCGGCTTTTGCCTGGACGGGGATTCTCGGTACGCTCGTCGTCGAAGTTGTCGGGGCCGAATCCGCTGGATCGGCGATTTCTCTGGTGCAGGTGCTGTCTACCCCGGCGACGTTGTTCTCTCCTCCGCTTTTTGGGTTGCTCGCGGATCTGTCGGGAAGCTATCGGGCCTCATGGCTAGTGCTCTCTGGCATTGGCATGATTGGGTTGCTGACGTTGCGCTGGGTGCAGGAGGACGAGTCCGTATGAGATGCAGACGCTGGTAGTGGTGCAGTTTGATTCATTCCTGTGTCCTCGTAGGGGCGGCTCTGCGTGGCCGCCCAGCAAAAGGGCACCCACATAGGGGTGCCCCTACAAGAGAAGATGAAACTGTACCAGTCCCTAGACGCCGCCGGATTGACATCCTGAATGCGCCGGTCTATGCGTTCGGGGGAGCCTTACGCGGAGGTGTGCCAACGCCTACTTGCATTATGGCTCGAATCACACTGGCGGAAAATTTCTTATAAGGAGGAGTGCTATGAGCGGCTACACTATTATCGACGTAGACACCCACGTGACCGAAACTCCGGATCTGTGGACCAGTCGGGTGCCGGAGCGGATGCGGGATGCAGGTCCGCACATTGATGTTGACGCCAAAGGGCGGCAATGGTGGTTTCTTGGCGAGCGACGGATCGCCAATCCCGGGCTCACTGCTACGGCTGGTGTTGGCGACATGACGAAATGGCCAACCTCATACGAACAGATGCATCCAGCGGCCTATGATGCCAAAGAACGCCTGAAGTACATGGATCAAATGGGCATCTGGGCGATGGTGATGTACCCGAACGTGGGCGGCTTCGGCAATCAACAATTCCTGAGGCTGAAAGATCCTGAGCTGATGCTGACTTGTGTACGCGCGTACAACGATTGGCAGACAGAATGGGCGTCGGCGGACTCGCGTCGCTTGTTGCCGATTATTTCGACGCCATTTTGGGATGTCGCAGAAACCGTAAAGGAAGTGCGCCGCTGCGCGGCGATGGGACACAAAGGCATCCTCTTCACCGGCGAGCCACAATCCTTGGGGCAGCCGCTGCTGGGCGACCCGCACTGGAATCCGCTGTGGGAAGTGGCCGTCGAACTCGATCTGCCGATCAGTTTCCACATTGGCTCTGGCAACATGGAAGACGGTCTCCAGGGACAGAAGATGAAGGAGTACGGCCGGCTGGCGACGTTCACCGAACTGTCGGTCAATGTGTTCCTGCGTAATGGCGTGCAATTGAACGACCTCATCATGTCTGGCGTGCTCGCTCGTCATCCCAAAATCAAATTCGTCTCCGTCGAGAGCGGCATCGGCTGGATTCCGTTCGTACTCGAAGCCTTGGATTACCAGTTCAAAGACAACCGCGTGCCGCAGGAGCGACCGGAGTTCACCATGCTCCCGTCGGAATACTTCGCCCGTAATGTGTACGCGTGCTACTGGTTCGAGCAGACCGCGCCGCGCCGCCTCATCGACAAAGTTGGCGTGGACAACATTCTCTTCGAGACGGACTTTCCTCATCCCACCTCCATCTACGGCAAAGAGGTGCATCGGCGGATCGAAGGCGGGTTGTCCGACTGCGAAGCGACCGTCCAACGGAAAATCCTGTGGGACAATGCCCAGAAGCTCTACAAAGTGGATGGCCCCACGGCAGCAGATGAGGCGAAGCGCATCACCGGGAGCCCGGTGGAACGCGCTGCCTAGTGCATGTGACACAACGGCGTCTCGGGAGTGAGACGCCATGTATGAATGAAAATAAGGAAGGGAGTACTACGATGAAGGCTGAAACAATTACTTATAAAGATGGCGATGTCACTCTGAAAGGATTTTTGGCGTGTGACGATCAAAGTTCCGGCAAACGCCCTGGCATTTTGGTTATGCCCGAGGCTTTCGGATTGGGCGTCCACGCCAAGAGTCGTGCCCAGCGCTTAGCGGCGCTCGGTTATGTCGCGTTAGCTGGCGATCCTTACGGCGACGGGTTCGAGCCTAAAGATTTGCCCGAGGCGATGCAGTATGCCATGCCGCTGCGCGAGGACCCGGCCAAGTTCCGTCAACGTGCCCGCGCTGCATTAAACACACTCGCCTCTCTGCCGCAGGTAGACTCCAGCCGACTGGCGATGATCGGCTACTGCATGGGCGGCACTTTCTCTTTGGAAATGGCGCGTGATGGCGCAGCGCTGCGCGGCGTAGTGTCGTTTCATGGCGGACTAGACACTCAGAAACCGGCAGAGAGCGGCAAAGTGCAAGCGAAAATCTTGGTGTGCCACGGAGCGGATGATCCCTTCGTACCTGCGGCTCACATCACTGCATTTGCCGAAGAAATGACCAAAGCCGGTGCCGATTGGCAATTCATCAGCTATGGCGGCACGGTACACAGCTTTACTAACCCTGACGCGGCGAAGCTCGGTAATCCTGGGTTAGCCTATAACCAAGCCACGGACGAGCGCTCGTGGAAAGCCATGGTCGCGTTCTTTCAGGAAATTTTCGCCTAACGCCAGGAAGCGCACAGAGAGGAGCATGTCATTATGAGAGAAGCCGTCATTGTCTCGACCGCTCGGACGCCGATTGGCAAGTCATATCGCGGTGCGTTTAATGCCACGACCACGCCGACTATGGCCGCGCCGGTGATTCAGGAAGTCGTCAAACGTGCCAAGCTGGAGCCTGGTGAAATTGATGACCTCATCATGGGATCAGCGCTGCAAGAAGGGACGCAAGGCTACAACGTGGCGCGGCAATGCGCCGTCGCTGCTGGGTTGCCGATGAGCATTTCCGGTCAGACCATTGACCGTCAGTGCTCTTCCGGCCTGATGAGCGTATCAATGGCGGCCAAACAGATCGTCGTTGATGGCATGCAGACCGTGGTGGCTGGTGGACTGGAGTCCATCAGCCTCGTGCAGAACGAGCATCAGAACGTGTACTTGAAGGAAGATGCAGTTGCCCTCAAGTACGCACCGGCGTTGTACATGGCGATGATCGACACCGCTGAAGTTGTCTCGAAGCGCTATAAAGTCTCGCGCGAAGCGCAGGACGAGTACTCGTTCCAGAGCCAACAACGCACGGCTGAAGCGCAGCGGGCCGGACTCTTTAACGACGAGATCATTCCCTCCACGGTGACGAAAGTCTTCCAAGACAAAGACACCGGACAGACCACGCGACAAGAGATCACGCTTGAGCGCGACGAATGCAACCGGCCCAGCACCACGCTGTCG
>SYOC01000195.1 GCA_005804965.1 Pseudomonadota bacterium | reverse complement strand
GTTTAACAGGTCGTAAAATTATCGTAGATACTTACGGTGGTAAAGGTGCACACGGTGGTGGTGCCTTCTCTGGTAAAGACCCCTCAAAGGTGGATCGTTCTGCCGCGTACATGGCAAGGTATCTAGCCCGGCAGGTGGTGGCTCGAGGCTGGGCGGACCGTGCTTTGGTGCAACTGTCCTATGCCATCGGGGTTGCAGAACCTGTCAGTTTTGCGATCGAAACATTCGGCACGCAGCGGGTTTCCAACACTGACCTAGCCCTCGAGCTCTCTCGTGAGTTCGATCTTCGCCCGCACGGCATCATCGAAAGATTGAACCTGAAGAGGCCCATCTACTATCCGACAGCAGCCTACGGTCACTTCGGCAGATCAGACATCACGCTGCCTTGGGAACAGACCACATGACGCTGCTAATGTGAGCTTGTTCAAGTGTGGTTCGGGTTCGACGTCCAGCAAAAATCCCGGCCACACTCGAACCAACGTCCCGTGTTGGGTACGGCCTCTTCGGCGTACTCCCCCCAACAAAAAACGACTTGGGCACCCCTTTCGACCAACTGTCGCATGATCCCTGATAACTCCGCGAAGTCATCCGCGCTAAATCGCTTCGAATTGTAAGCTTGTTGATCTCGTTGCTCATCCCCGTAAAGGTATGGCGGATCGAGGAATACGAGATCACCAGCCTCTACGTCTTGCAGAGCTTGACGGAAATCTCGACATCCGACGCTCGCGCCCTCGAGGAGCGTCGCAGCTCGTACGAAGTCTTGATAGTTTGGCTTAAAGGGTTTCCCGTTCTGCCGACGGGACATATAGATTTGCCCGTCAAGCGTTTCGTACCAACCGGAATGAAATGACTGCGACAGTAAATAAATGACGTCAGAAGCGCATTGACCGTTCGGGTCCGGTTCAAGCCTCTGCGTATTGAGCCGTCCCAACACAGAAGAGAAGTGGACGTCAGAGTCGAGCAAGGCATGCATCCGCAAACCCGCAATAACCTCACTAGATTGCGATTGGATCGCCTGGAACACATTGACTATGTGCGGGTTAAGATCCGACAGCACCGCGGTGGAAATCAAGCCAGCACTCGCAAAGGCGAGATATGCCGCACCGCTTCCTAAGAATGGCTCGTGGTACCTCTCAACCTTTATGAGTCCTTGGTCGCAGAGAATTCGAGCAACACGTCCTTTACTGCCAGCCCAATTCAAGATGGCCGGAGGCCTACGAACTATCATAGCCAGTGGTAGCGTTTCTTAAGGCTGGCTGCGTGATCGGGCATGACCATCTTCAGATAGGCAAGATGTCCGCGTGCCACGGACAGCGCATCTTTTCCAATTGCCCCGCTGACTGCACTAAGTCCTTCCTTGTCGCAGCGATGCAAAAATGCACGCAGTTTGCGCAAGTCTTGGCGTGACAGTCTGATGGTGTCACCCACGAGCAAGCCCGTGACGACCTGACGACCTGGGGCCCGCATCACGGCTGTTTTCTTGGAATTGACCTCGAAGCCTTCATCTACAACGATGACATTGACAGCCTTCAGCAACCGCCCAACGTCAGCGCTCGCCTCAGAAGAAGAGAACGTCAAGTCGTCCGCATACCGCGTGTATTTCCAGCGCGGTTCGAGGGCGTCGCAGAGCCCGGCAAGCCGAGCGTCCAGAGGGGAGGCAATAAGATTTGCGAGTGCTGGTGAAGTACAGGCCCCCTGCGGTAGCCCTCGTTCACCCATGGCAACGAAGTTCAACTTTCCGTCGAGAGTGACCTTCACGCGCGGCGCATCGGTACAGATCAAGGCCAGAACGGTCGCCACACCCGGATTGAAACCGAGGTATTCGAAATAGCCGCGGACCCTCGGGAAGGTCGTTGACGGGAAAAAGTCCTTCAAGTCGAGCTTCACAACAATTGGAGCATTCAAATGCGGGGTCGCGTTATCAACAATTGAAGTCGCTGGGCGAAACGCCATGGCATATTTTGACGGGGCCAATAGATTTAAGATGTTCTCGGAGACCCAAGACTGCGCATGCCGCATCTTTGGCTTCGGCGAAGAGATCAGCCTACGCCCCCCAGATCTCTTGGGGATTTCAAAGCGAATGTAATGGTCGACCGTCGCCGCTGCCCGTTCATAGCTCAGCCAGAGTAATTTGCTCGGATCCAGCTGCATAAGCTCTGCGAGCTGCTCCAGAGTCTCGGCAACCGGGAGTCCTCTCGCAGCCAGTCTCGTCGTATCACCGCCCTCGAAGTTAAGGTGCGCTGACACGCCATGGCCGAGAAAGCGCGGTGCTCTGCGATTTTCCTCCGCTAATGCCGCACGGCGCTTCGATTGCTCCTCGGCCTTACGGAGCTTTCGATCCTGGCGCTCCTTTTTGACACGTTCAATGCGCCGTTGACGAACTTCCTTCAGGAGCGCGTCGATGTCATCGACGCTTCCGATCTGCCTGCGGATCTCCGCAAGATCTTTCCTGAGTTCGGCCAACCTCGGATAGGCACTATCTAGGTAGGCTTTGATTTGGGCCCGAACGCTATCCTTCAGGGTTTCATCAAGAAACCCTAGGCGAAGCATCTCCTCGCGCACGAAGTTTTGTTTGCCAATTTTGGCAATTCGCTCGCGCCATTCCGGATTGAGTGCAAGGTCTTCAGAGGCCACAGACTGCTACCTACGTCAGCGACAATGCCACGATGTGGCGACACGGTCCTTCACGAAGCTTGTTCGCGCGAAAGTGCCCACAGGTGCATTCTGCATAAGTTACCCGGCCGTCTGAATCCGTCTCCAAGATTGTATTTCGATTTGTCGTATCTGCGACCGATGCGATCCGCTTCCTACGACCACCTTCGGTCGACTCGCTCTGAACGGAAACTGCACCCGACTTGTGCAACTCAATACCTTTACGCTCCTCGAGCGCTGGGGCTGACGTTTTGCTCAAATCGAATTCAGGATAAAGTTCTCGCCACCTGAAGGAAGATGTGTCGGGATCGTACATGGCTTTTCCAAGCATGCAGAGCTTCTGAAGGGCTCCCTTGGCTTCTGCCTCTGTGACCCCTGCGGAGGACGACAGCTGCCCAGCACTCAAACGCCCCTGCGTCTTGAGCACTGCAAAGGCGCGCGTCATCAATTGCTCGGAAATGTTGGCGGATGGCATCAACGCACTGAACCTTGCGCGGCCGGCCCAATCGAGCGCCGTCCATCCTGACAGCCCTACAGTCAGTTCCACCCCATCAACATGGACAGTCCAGAAAGACGGCATGCCCGAGCCGAGCAATTGAACCTCGACACCAGCGGAGTCGGGCAGAATATCTTTGAGGATCAGCAGCCGACGGCGTCCCCAAACGCGGATCTCCTGGGCACGATCGCCATCATATTTGCTCGTGGCATCGGTGATCACTGTCCCCCACGGCTCGACTTCCACCGAAACGGGTTGCCCTGGATCGAGGCGAAATTTCAGAGACCTGGGTCCGTGCTTTTCTTTCTCGGCCTCAAGCCGAGCAACAATTTCTGCAATGAATGACGGGCTCACTCGAAGGTGGACTGGCGTCAGCATCAGGGCAGACTGCACCTCCACCAAGCCGCGCACCCAGCTGTCGGGCAAATCGATCTTCTTCTCGATCGCGCTTCCAACGTCAGTGTCGATCTGGACTGACTGAGATCCAACTGTC
>SYOC01000194.1 GCA_005804965.1 Pseudomonadota bacterium | reverse complement strand
TGAGTGCTGAGTGCTGAGAACTAGCAACTAAAAACTGCGAACTGAGAACTTCGGCATTATGTTCGCCGAGCAGCGGTGCTGGGCGGCGGATTTGCCACCAAGGTTCGCGCAGTTGATAGGGTGCGCCGAGATGTGTGAGCGTCCCAGCACGGGGATGGGTCACATCGACGAAGAAGTTCCGAGATTGGAGCTGTTCCTGTGCCGCCATTTGCGCCATGTCCAGTACCGGAGCGAAGCAAATCCGCCGTTCCTGCGCAGCACGAAACAGGTCAGCCACGCGCCATTGGGCGAACCAGGCTTGGAGATGCGGCTTGAGCACGTCTTGGTTCTTCGCGCGTTGGGTGCTGTTGCGAAACAACTTCGAGCTGCCCCACTCCGGGTTGCCCATCAGTTCCAGCAGGCGGTGCCACTGATCCTCTTCAGCAACCGCTGCGAAAATCAGTCCGTCCTGACACGCAAACATCCCCCACGGGTCTTGCAAGCGTCGGCCCAGCCGCGAATTCACGCGGTCCATAAACGAATAGGTCAGGAAATGGTGCTCAAGGAAAGAGGCGACATAGGCTTGCACGGACAGATCGATGTGCTCCCCGTGCCCGGTTTGCGTGGCGCGATAATACGCTGCCAAGGTAGCGGTGGCGGCCGCGAGTCCGCCTTGGAAATCGGCCTGCTGGCCGGCAGGTTTCAGCGGCGGCAGATCGGCACGGTCGGACCCACCAGGACTGAGCCACGCCCAGCCACCGCCATGTACCATAGTCAATTCGTAGGCGTGGTAGTCTTTGTACGGGCCGGTGAGACCAAACGGCGTCAGCGAGCACATGACCACACGCGGATTGATGGCACGAAACCGTGCGTAGTCGATACCCAAGGCTGCCATCTGCGTCGGGGGATAGTTGTGGACTACGATATCGGCCCACGCGACCAAACGAGCAAGGTCGTCCTGCCTGTCGTGGTGGAGGTCCAGCGTGACCCCACGTTTATTGGTATTGAGCGCCAGGAAAAGCCCACTCTTTTCCGCATCCACTTCACCGCCAGGAAACGGGCCACGTTGCCGGGCCGCATCACCGCCAGGCTCCTCGACTTTAACGACCTCGGCACCAAGATCCGCCATCAACTTGGTTGCGTAGGCCGCCGACACCATGTGGCCCAGCTCCAGCACTTTCACGCCTTCAAGACCTTGCATACCATCGCCCTCCTTGTTCATTGCTCGTGCTCGTTGCTCAGCATTCGTCAGGCGCTGAGATTCAGCGGCGCGAAGGCATTAGCCTCGCCACGCTTGATACGCTCCAGCCCATCTTCACCTTCGTCGCAATACAGCTCGAAGCCGTTTCCATCAGGATCAAGAAAATAGATGCTCTTGGTAATCAGGTGGTCGATGGTGCCGGTGATGGTGACATTATGCGCCTGCAAGGTGCGGTAGCATTCTTTGAGTTCGTCGAAGTTGCCAACTTGCAGAGCAACATGGTGCAGGCCAGGCTGTTTCGCTTTCTCCGGGTCGGTATCCATCGGCACTTCCAACACCGCCAGATCGTGATGCTGCACCCCCAGCGAGAAAAACACCCCGCGCGGGCGTTTGAGACGTGTCACCACCTCAAAGCCCAACACTTCGGTGTAGAAGCGCTCGGCGCGTTCAACGTCTTTGACCTGCAAGACCACATGGCCAACTTTACGGGGGCGAATCATGATCGGGTCCTCCTTCTTTTCGGAACTTGTTCCAATCCATTACAGAGGTGTGACCAGCAGCGAGAGAATACGCGCGGTATCCACCAATACGCGCTTCTCGCGAAATTTAGCGACGCCATTCTCGAAAACGATGGTGTCACGATACTCGCCGACGCTGAACAGCTCGCTGTGACCGTAATGCACCGCATCAAAGAATGTCCGATAGACGGCATAGTTGGCGTGGACGCTGGCGGCACCGTCAGCATAGCCGGTGACGCTAACGGCACTGAGCAGGTGACGATACCCATGTGGCGCGTAGATGTTCGCCTTGCGCTGCGCTACGACGCGGTCGCGCAGCATGCCGCGACTGTCGCAATACATCATGGCAATCGGTAGCCCTTGCTCGGCGTTCTCGCGAGGCATGACTTCGTACACACACGGGTCGGTAAAAAACTCCGGCCACTCTTCCAAACGGTCGCTGTCGATGCAGCGCACGTAGGCATGGAGCAGTTCTTCTACCGTGAAGCGTAATTCTCGTGTGTCCATGTCCCGTTCTCCTGAGCCCCATGCTCCTTTTGCACCTTTCCCGCGCCGGCAATTCCGAGCAGCTCACGATAGTAGCGCCAGAAGCCGCGAATCCCAGTCTCGGTAATCAAACTTTCTTCTCCACCGACCTCGCGCCCACCCATGATCGCGATAGAGGTAGCCTCCTGGTCGCACTGAATTGCTTGTTGAACGATTTCGGTGGCGTGCCCATCTTCCATAGAAATCAGCCCAGCCGGCCCGACCAAGTTGGCTTGTTTGCGGCGAATGGCCCGCATTTCGGCATCGTCATCTTCGTAGCCAAAAAAGGTGAAGACCAATTCGAACTGCTCCGGCCCGCGCGGGATCGACTGCCGCACGGCCAAGGTGTTCTGGATTTGCTGAACCGTTAGATTGGGAAAGATGGCTTGGATCATTAGGCCAGGAAACTCGGGGCGACCTTGCAACAGGGTGGGGTCGGCCAGCGCATATTTATCCTGATACGAGCGCAGATCGGTGTTTTTATAGGCGCTCAACTCCTCGGTCTCGGTCTTCCGGTAGGCGTGCATCGAGCTATGCCGCCCCCGAGCGTCGAGGGCAACGCCGCCGCCTTGCGAGGAGCGATACATGCCAAAGGTCGCGTGAAACAGATGAAGGAGACTGGCGTGGTAGGGATCGCGCGTGTTCTCGGCGTAGAGTTTCCAATTGGCGCTGATGAACTGGCGGGAATGGCCAAGCACTTGCACGGGGCGATGAAAGAGGCGATCCAGCCCCGCCCGGATGTCCGGGCCAAGATACTCGGTCAGCGGTTCCACCTGCGGATCAAAGGAGACGAAGATCAAGCCGTTGTAAGTTGCGACCTGGAGCTGCCGCAATCCATGCTGCGACGGCTGAAAATCCTCCGGCATGCCTGCGGCTCCATTAACTCCCTTGCGAAACGGCACTCCGGTGAGATTGCCGTGCAAGTCGTAGCTCCACTGATGATAGACACAGACATGGGTGGGGCGATTGCCACGGAGGTCGCGGCACACCAAGGCCCCACGATGGGCACAGCGGTTGACGAAGGCATGCAGTCCGCCTTCTTTGTCGCGCGTGACGACGATAGGCGTATCACCCACAAAGCTCGTTTTGAAATCTTGCGGGTTGGGCAACTCAGCTTCCAGAGCAACGTAGTTCCAGATCGGCCCACGAAAGAGGCATTCTTGTTCGCGGGCATACATCGCCGGGTCCAGAAACACTTGATAAGGGACTCGCGCTGCGTCATCCGGCCATTGCAACGATACAGGTAGGGCGAACTGATGGTTTACGGCACCGCTCATACACACCTCCAGGCATGCAGACGAAAGGTTGTGGTTTGTGTCTCCCTCGCTATACCCCAGGCCGGGTGAATTATACAGACCTGTGCCGCCGGGGCAAAGGCGTGGCCGGCAAAGGATCTCCTAGCAACGAGGTCTCCTTGCCTTTCCCTTTGTGGTAGAGTGCACATCCTCAATACGGAGAGAAGGAGACTTTCATGAACGATATCCGGTTCGGTATTTTCGACCACATCGAACGGCGGGGCGATTCGGCGGACGGGCTTTTTGCCGGTAGATTCGAGCTGCTACGCGAGTACGACGCTGCGGGGTTCTTCTGCTACCACGTCGCTGAACACCATGCCACGCCGCTGGGCATGGCCCCGTCGCCGGGCCTGTTTCTGGCTGCGGCTGCGCAGTGTACGCGCCAGATTCACCTCGGTCCGCTGGTCTATTTGCTGCCGCTCTACAATCCGTTACGGCTGGCCAGCGAAATTTGCATGCTCGATCACCTGAGCGATGGGCGCTTGGAAGTCGGTGTAGGGCGGGGCGTCTCGCCCTTCGAGCTGGCGTATTATGGCATCTCGTTCATGGACTCACGCGCCATTTTCGAGGAGGCGCTGGAAGCTGTGGTCAAAGGCGTACGCAACGAACGGCTCTCGCATCGCGGGCCCCATTTTCGCTTCGATAGCGTGCCGATGGAAATCCGCCCCAAGCAGCGTCCCAATCCACCCTTCTGGTACGGAGTCACTTCGCAAGAAAGCCTGATGTTGGCGGCACGCACCGGGATGCAGATGGTCGGCGGCGGTCCTATCCCCGTCCTCAAAGAACTCACGGCTGCCTACCGTGAAGAGCTGAAGCGCCATAAAGGCAGCCAGGAAGACCTGAACCCGCATGTCACCGCGCCAACTGTAGGTGCGCTGCGCCACATCTATGTGGCAGAAGACGAAGCCGAGGTCGAACGCATCGCCCGTCCGGCTTATCGCGTTTTCTACGACAATATCACCAAACTCTGGCGTGACTTCCGCACCCTGCCCGATTATGGCTTCACGCCAGATCTTGCCATCGCCAAGCAGTATGATGTCGCGATTGTCGGCACGGCAGAAGATGTACGTGACCAGATTGGACGCTTCTTCGAGCAAAGCGGTTGTAATTACCTTGTGGTAGCCTTTGCTTGGGGTGGCTTGAGTCAAGCCGATTCGCGGCGCTCACTGGATCGCTTCGTCACAAAAGTGATGCCGCAGTTCACGAAATCGTAAGCCTCTGAGGAGTGAGCGAATGTTCGGTTTCCTAAATTGCAGATTTCGACTTCACTCCTCTTGTACTGAGCCTTAAAGAGTTTAGCATGAGTGTTAGGAGTTCTGCTTTCAACTGAAAGACCCAGCGGACTCCCGGGCATTTCGCATCTTATTCTACAATCTGGTTTGCAACGCGGAGTCCGAACTCCAGATATAAGGAGGGCGAGAGAAAAGTAAGAACAAGTACAGATTTGATAGCAGCAATCTAAAGAACAACCAGCGGAGAAGATGAGGGCGTTGGGAATCGCGCAATGGAGAGGACAGAGCAATCTGCGCTTCGAGGGAAGGTGTGGGTCAAGCGAACCTGTCATAGTTGACGAAATTCCGAAAGGAGAACTAAAGATGCAAACCTTATGGAAAACAGCAGTCCAAGCTTCTCTAGGAGCTTTCCTCTGCGGGGCTTCGATATTCATCGCACCAACCTCGGCTTCAGCAACCTGCGCCGCGCTCGGTGGCACCATCAACGGAGCCCTCGAATGCGAGCTTGCTGCTGGCACGTATTCGCGGCAAGGCGTTTTCAATCTAACAGAGACGCTCCGTATGCTCGCGGGAGCAGTGATCGAAGTGCCAGGGTTACTCGGCGGCAACTTCCTGACGATTACAAGTCCGGGCGACATCATTCTGGAAGCTGGCTCGGCGATCAACGGCCCTTCGACCGGCAACAGCCAACTGTCTATCAGTGCAACTATTACGCTTATCGCAGATTTCGATAACGATCTGGCAGGAGATGTGTTTATCGCAGGCCCCTCGGCAAACCAACCGGCGGCGCAAGTCACAGCGAACGGGATCTACGGCGGAGACATCACCATTTCTGGCGTGAAAGTCACTATCCACGGCATCGTTGAATCCGCCGGCACTGCGAGCGGGTCCGGGCAAACCAATCCTGGCGGTGGTGTCATCACCATTGATGCCAAGTGCGATGTCCTCGTTACCGGCAGAGTATCGAGCATCGGCAAAGACCCAGGTCCCGACTTAGTGCATATCGAAGGCGGATGTGTCGTACAGATTTTCGGTCTCGTAGAGTCCACAGGCGCAGCTCATAGCCCGACGACGAACCCAATATGCAGAGGCGGTGCGGGAAATCCTCGCCCGGATAAATCACCTAACGCAGTCGCTTGCGTCGAGGTGTGGGCGGGCGACAGCCTACTCATTGATGCAGCAACGCCGGGGCGCAATGGCGAGGTGCATGCCGACAGGTATAAGGGCGGAGGCCAGACGGCGTGGATCGATCTGTTCGCTCGTGGACCGATTCGAATTCTCGGAAAAACCACCGGCGACATCTTTGCCGTACATGCCAACGGTTTCGTCATCGGCCAAGTCAATAGCACCAACAACCGGGCTGGCGATATCCGCGTGGCGTCGCGAGATGATATCGTCACGGCAAGTGGCTTGGCGATTCAAGCGGATTCGGACCTCAAATCGGGCGGAGACGGCGGCACAATCAGAGTCGATTCGGCTTTGCAACAGACGCTGAATACCGCTTTCTTGACGGCACGAGGCCGAGACGGCACCTCTGGCGCACTGGGCGGGGCGATCAACAACCGGGCATTTAACGAAACGCTCACGTGGCAAAACGGGGACGGCAACGTGCAGCCCAACGCCTCGGGCTCGATCAGTCTTACCGCGTGTACGCCTCCGGCAATCAACACGACGGGAACGAACTTCAATGGTGAAGTCCCCGTGCTCGCCAGTCAGTGTGGCGGAGCGCCAACCTTTGCCGTGTATGTCGTGTTTCCGCCATGCGAATGCTTAGTGATCCCGTGCATGTGTATCGACAGAGCGTCAGTGAGCGCCAATAAACAGACGCTCTCTCTGCAAGGTTGTGCGTTCAAAGTTCCTGACCCGAACAATCCTGGCCAGTTGAAAAACAACCTGAAGGCCGTAGGCTTTGCCCCAACCTGCACTAATACCCCAGCCTGCGTGCAGACGACTGTGAGCGTCACGAGTGAAACCTCGGCGACGTTGGCTGTGCCAGCCTGCGCTGCCGGTCAGAACTGGTTCGTCATCGTCGGGTTCGAGAACTCGGGCGGCCCTGGCGTCACCCCCGAGTCGTGGGCGTGTACGCAGACTCCACGGCAGTTCTAAGCCTTTTCCCTCCACTCACGGCAAGAGGTTCTTCCTCCGGCCGTGAGTGGGGCAAAGAGTTGTCTATTCCGTTCAATTGAGCGCGAAATGAGAAAAGGGAAACGGTCGCAAGAGCGTTTCCCTTTCTTCTTGTGCCGACACAATTCCAGGAAGAAAAAAGGGGCTGCCTCCTAATGAGGAGCCCCTAAGGTAGGTCAGTCGCTGCTCTTTTGCTTCACACAGCGACTGTTAGTACACGAGCATTTCGTTATTAGCTCGCCTGACCGCCGCGCAGCAATCTGCCGGAGGTTGCGCCGGTGCATTTGCCATCTTCAAAGGCCACTTCGCCATTGACCATAACCCAGCGATACCCTTCAGCCTTTTGTACACGACGCCATTCGCCAGCAGGGAGATCGTGAGCAATTTCCGGCGGGAGGATCTTCAAGTTGTCGAGGTCATAGACAATAATGTCCGCCGCAAGACCTTCACGCAGACAGCCGCGGTCGGTAATGCCACCAGCCCACGCCGTCAGATAGCTGAGGCGGTAGTGCGCTTCTTCAAGCGATAGCACGTTGGAGTCCCGCACCATCCAGGTCAGCATGTCCGTAGAATAGGTACCCGGGGTAATGAACTTAATGTGTGCACCGCCATCGGACACGCCAGGGAGCGTATACGGCGAGGCCATGATCTCGCGGTAGTTTTCCACATCGTTATTAATGATTGGCCCTTGCCAAATCGTGTGAATGTCATCAGCCACAGACAGATCGAGCATGGCGTCAATCACATGCTTGTTTTCTTTCTGGGCGATTTCGCCAACGGTCATCCCCTCGTACTTCTTCAGTTCAGGGCGACTGACCTTGTGGGCGACGAAAGTCCCAAGCTCACCAAACAGGAAATCGAGCGACTTGGTGGCACCTGAATCGTAATCCTCACGCAGGGCCGCCCGGATGCGTGGGTCGGCGAGCTTGACCCTTTTCTCTTCCATCGTACCCGTGGTCGCTTCCCGCCAGTTCGGGTTGCTATCATAGAGGTTCCAGTCCTCGAAGGTGATGTAGTTCGCCGCGCGTGCAGTTACAGCTTGCCCGAATACCGGCTTCCCTTGCTTGTTGGCTTCCGCCAGCCAACGGAGCTGAGCGCGATAGACGTAGGGAAGCTTGTCGTTCACCGCAATCGCGTTGAACAGCACTGGACGACCGCTCTCTTCCGACAAGAGCGCGTTGAAATCGAAGTCGTTGTGCATACCGGCACGCGGATCATCAACGCCGACGCTGGAGCGGGTGAACTGAATACAGCCCTTCCCTCTTTCGCCTAGCGTCTTCGCCATCGTTACGTAAAAACTGTCAGGCAGCATATCCGAAATCATCGGGCTGCCGTCGTAGTCGCATTGGACGGCAGACGAACCGCCAGGAACCAACTGTTGCGCCGCCCAGCCGACTGCGCCAGCATCCATCGCTTCGTGCAGTAAGCGCGCGACCTCTGCGGTTTCTTTTTCATTCGGGAGGCGGCTCTTCGCTTCGGCGAAGCTGCCCATCACGTAGGCGACTGCCGGGGAGATCGGGAACAAATGCGAGACGTTGATGCCCATCGGGAGGCGTTCAAGACGATCGAGGTATTGCGGGAACGTCGCCCATTTGAAGTCCATCGAAGCCTTCATCGGTTCGAGGGGAATTGCTTCGTTCCGGGAGAGGGCCAACATTGCCCGTTCGGCATCCTGCGGATGCAGCGGGGCAAAGCCGAAGCCGCAGTTGCCCATGGTGATCGAGGTGACGCCGTGCCAGCTCGAAATGGTCAGGTACGGGTCCCAGTGAATCTGGGCATCGTAGTGGGTGTGCAGGTCGATGCCACCTGGAGCCACGATCATCCCATGTGCATCCAGCACCTTCTTGGCATCACTGTTGTTGAGACGACCGATCTTGGCGATCTTGCCGTTCTTAAGGCCGCTGTCGGCTTTGTAACGAGGGACGCGCGTCCCGTCGACGACCGTCCCGCCTTTAATGATAGTATCGAATTCCGCCATATGTCCTCCTTAGTGGCGATTTGCGCACTAGCATGAAGGATAGTTACCAGTGCTGTCAAGAGTTCCACAATTTTTCTTGCTTCAGACCATTGGCCCTTCCTGGCAAGCCTCAAGCAAGAGGTAGAGGTCTTCAGGTTTCGCATTGCCCCAATCCGCGGCCTCATGAGGATTACGGCCCATGACTTTAACAGCGGCCACAGCATCTTCCACGGCAAGGCCGCGACCACACACGAGCCAAGCCGCCAAGACATGACCTGCGCGCCCGCGTCCGCCTTGGCAATGCACGACGACTGGCGAACCATTGGCCGCAGACTCTTTCAGAAACGGCAGAATCCGCGCCTTGAGCAGCCCGACATCGCACAGGTGATAATCGGGAATCGGAGCCCAACACACATTCTCGTGGCCAAAGGCTTGGCCGTACGCGGCCAACAAGTCCTCTTTGTACGCCTTCAACTGCACCTCATGGAGCAAGCAACACACGCGCTGAATGCCCTGCTCCTGCATGTAAGCAATCCATTCGTTGATCCGCAGGGACGAGTAGGCCGGCCCCTGCGCACCAAACACCAGCGGCTCGACCTCAGCTGCTGGTCCTAAACGAAACTTCCGCATACCCTCTTCCTTAACCTTCTCGCCGTCACGTTACGAACCAAGCGACTGGGCATCATAGGCAGCACTGCGCAGCACTGCCCCGGGACGTACACCTGTGCAGGTTTGTCCCTCAAAGACGACCTGACCGTTCACAATGGTATAGTCGATCCCAGAAGCGCGCTGAATGAGGCGCCCTTCCCCGCCGGGCAAGTCATAGCGCATTTCCGGTTCGCTCGGAGCGATGCTGAGTCCTTCAAGATCGTAAACAATCACATCTGCCGCCATGCCTTCGCGCAACACGCCGCGATCGTGCAGCCCGATGAGCCACGAGGGCACGAACGAGAGCCGCCAATGCGCTTCTTCTAACGACATCAACTCGCGGTCACGCACCCAATGAGCAAGAAACTCAACAGGATATTTGCCGAGCGAGAACAGTTTGGTATGCGCACCGCCGTCCGACAGGCCAATGACGGCATGCGGATGCCTGAGCATCGTCGCTAGGGCATCTTGATCACGGTTCGCGAAGTCGAGGATCTTAAATCCAGTCTTGAGGTCTTCGGCAAGAGCAAGATCTAGAAATGCATCAATAGGATCGCGTCCTGCTGCACGCGCCACGTCGGCAATAGAGCGGCCAACGGCAGAGCGATGCTCTGGACGCGTATTCGTGACCACAATATCTGCCCAGTCGCCGCTGAAGACGCGGGTGCGCACGGTGCGAAAATCTTCGGCCAATGCCGTGCGCACTGCGGGATTCCCTAGCGTGACTTTGCGTTCGGCTAAGGGCTGTGACAAAGCTTCACGCCAACGCGGCATGTCGTCAAACTGGTTCATTTCTTCGAGCGTAAAATAGAGATGCGTCGGGAAGCAGATCGTCATGCCATAGAGCTGCGCCGAACGATTGAGTTCGTCCATCCACGTCAGCACCTTGCGCCAATGGTCAGGCTGCGTCTGGAATTGCGCGAGCGCGTTCCACACAATAGGTCGCCCGGCGGCGCGTGACAAAGCCGCAGTAAACTCGAAATCCGGGCGGCGTTGCGCTTGCAGGGTGTATTCGATGGAGCCAACACCGAATTCCCGCAGCACTCCGCAGAGCGCCAAGAGTTCCGTGTCATTGGCCTGATGGCTCGGCAGCGGGCTACCGTCGTAGTCAGTATCGGCAACGTTACGGTCAGTCGAAAAACCAAACCCGCCAGCACGCATGCCCTGGCGCAGCATGGCTTGCATGCGCGTGAGTTCGTCTTCGGTGGCAGCGCGTTCTTTGGCGGCTTCCAAGCCCATCACCCAGATGCGCAGCGGTGAGTGAGGAATCAGCGAACCGACATTGATCCCCAGCCCGGCACGTTCAAGGCTCGCCAAATAGTCGGCAAAACTCACCCAATCCCAACGCATGCCAAGCTGCATGGAGGCAAGAGGAATCGCTTCCACGCGAGACATGAGCAGCATCGCCCGTTCGCGGTCCTCCGGGCGACACGGGGCAAAGCCGAACCCACACATGCCGATCATCACCGTCGTGACACCGTTCCACGCTGAGTTCGTCGCGTAGGGGTCCCAGTTCAGTTGCGCATCGTAATGGGTATGGACATCCACCACCCCAGGCGCAACGATACGCCCAGTGGCGTCAAGCACGCGGCGGGCGTCGCCGACGACGTGGCCGAGGGCAACGATGCGACGGTTGCGAATCCCAACATCACCGCGAAACCGTGGCATCCGGGTGCCATCGACCACCGTGCCGCCTCGAATAATCAGATCGTATTCCGGCATCTTCGTTCCTCTTTTCGACGCAATCTCTGCCGTTGTACCTAGGGGACGCGCGAAAAATTTGCAACCGCGCTGGCATGCTCGCGCTGTGATAAGGAAAGGGACGCATCCCTCACGTTGTTGAGATCTTCCACTCTTCACAGTAAGTATATGAGGGAAATGGGTATTTCTCTTTCTCACCCACCGACTCCTCAACAATGGAGCCGTATTTCGCTTCTCATTATCGTTTTCGTTTTGCTTACCGTCTCAGTCGGCTTGTACCTTGAGCTTCAGTTTGCCGAGCAGAACATCTCCAGCGCATTGTTCGGGAAATTAGCCTACGCTATCGCGCTAGCAGTCCTCTTCATCGTGAGTGTCACGCTGCTCTATGGACGCCGGCTTTCTCAACAGATGTTTATTGCGAACCGTGAAAAAGAGCAGTCGGTCGAGGATCTCATTGCCAGCGAAGCACGCACCCGTCTGATTGTGGATGGCGCACTGGACTCGGTCATGACCATGGACACATCCGGCATCGTCACCGACTGGAATACGCAAGCAGAGAACACATTTGGTTGGTCGCGGCAGGAAGCGGCGGGGCAACAGTTATTCGAGCTCATTCTTCCACCACGCGACCGTGAAGTAGCCGAAAAGACCCTCCAGCGTTATCTCACGACCGGCGAAGGACCAGCATTAAATCGACGCGTGGCAATCACCGCCTCCCGGCGCGACCACAGCGAGTTCCCTGCCGAGGTCGCGGTTGCACCGCTCCGCGTACGCGAGACCGTGCTCTTCAGCGTGTTTTTGCGTGACATCACCAATCGTCAACGCGCTCAAGAGCGGATTCGCCTGTATGCGGAAATTGTGCAGCACATGCAGATTGGCTTGTACGTCTATCATTTGGAAGATCGTAACGACGACCGCACTCTCCGCTTAATCGCGACCAACCCTGCCGCTACGCAATTCACAGGTGTTCCGATGGAACAGGTGCTGGGCAACATGCTCGACGAAAACTTCCCCGGCCTCCGTGCCCAGGGCGTGCCACAGATGTATGCGCAAGTGATTCGCGACGGAGAAGACCGGGCACTCGAAGATGTGATCTATGGCGATGAGCGAGTGCCATTGCGCGCATTTTCTGTCAAAATTTTCTCTTTGCCTGACGATTGTATCGGCGTCGCATTCGACGATATCACGACACGAAAACGCGCCGAAGACGAATTGCAAGTCGCCAAAGAAGCCGCCGAAGCTGCGAATCAAGCGAAGAGCGGATTTCTCGCAACTATGAGTCACGAGATTCGCACCCCCATGAACGGGGTCATTGGTATGACCGGCTTGTTGTTGGACACAGAGTTAACCCCAGAACAACGCGAGTACGCGGTGGCCGTGAAGAATTCCGGTGAAGCGCTGCTCACGTTGATTAACGACATTCTGGATTTCTCCAAGGTCGAAGCCGGCAAGCTCGACCTGGAAATCGTCGATTTCAACTTGCGCACCGCTATGGAGGAAATCCTTGACTTGCTCGCACCCAAAGCTCAAAAGAAAGGGCTAGAACTGGCGTGTGTCTTACCAGCTGAGATACCGACAGCCTTACGGGGCGACCCAGGCCGGCTCCGGCAAATCTTGCTCAATCTGATCGACAATGCCCTCAAATTCACCGCCACCGGCGAGGTCGTTGTCACGGTCACTCATCTCGCACCCGCAGTTCCTTCCGACAAGAGCTGTACACTGCGCTTTGCCGTGCGCGACACCGGCATCGGTATCCCCCAGGAACGACAAGGCCATCTCTTCCAATCGTTCTCGCAGGGGGATGCTTCGACCACGAGGCGTTATGGCGGCACCGGACTAGGATTAGCCATCTGTAAGAAGCTCGTGGAATTGATGGGCGGAGAAATCGGGGTACACAGCACCGTGGCCGGCGGTAGCACCTTTTGGTTTACCGTGTATTTGGAACAACAGGCCGAAGGCATGCGCGAGCTTCCTTTGCGCCAGATGGAATTGCAGGGTTTGCGCGTACTTGTCGTCGATGAGAACATGACGAACCGTACGGTCGCTCGGCATTATCTCACCAGTTGGGGCATGCACAGTGAAGAAGCGGAGAACGCGGAACAAGGATTGACGCGGCTGCGCGAGGCCGCGGCGCACGGCCGCAGATATGATGTCGTGCTGTTGGCGGATCGCATGCCAGACATGGATGGTGCGGACTTCGCCGCCCAGATCAAAGCCGACCCAGCGCTTGCATCCGTTCCACTGGTCATGGCCACCTCCGTCGCCCACCACGCGGAAGTCGAACGACTGCGCCAAGCTGGGATCGGTGCCTACCTGCTCAAACCGCTCCGCCAGTCGCGGTTGTTTGACTGCCTCACCACAGTCTTACACGACGCCCTGCCGCGACAACCTCAAGTCGTCGAGGGAACTCCACTGTCACTCTCCCCGCTCGAACCGTCGTCAGCGCATCGTCCGCTCATCTTGTTGGCAGAAGACAATGCGGTGAATCAGAAACTTGTTCTGCGCCTTCTGGAGCGCATCGGCTACCGAGCAGACGTTGCCGCCAACGGCTTAGAAGTGCTCGAAGCACGTTCGCGGATTGCGTATATCGCGATTTTGATGGATTGTCAGATGCCGGAGATGGATGGCTACG
>SYOC01000018.1 GCA_005804965.1 Pseudomonadota bacterium | reverse complement strand
CACCTCGTTGGCGTTCATATTGGTTTGTGTGCCTGATCCAGTCTGGAACACGACAAGCGGGAAGTGGTCGTCCAATTGCCCGGAAATCACTTCATCAGCCGCGCGGACAATAAGATCCACTTTCTCTCGCGGTAGCTCGCCCAATTCACCATTGGCCAGGGCTGCGCCCTTCTTGAGTACACCAAGAGCGCGGATGATTGAGCGAGGGAAGCGAAAGCGAGCGACGCCAATGGGGAAATTCGTGCGCGAACGTTCGGTTTGCGCACCCCAGTAGCGGTCAGAGGCTACTTCAATAGCCCCCATACTATCGGTTTCAGTTCTGGCGTTGTTCTGACTCATAGGATCTCTCCATTACCGCAACAACAGATCCTTTGTATATGGAGGACTTGGCGGAGCGTCTGCGGTGGGTGTATTTGGATTCGCCCTGCGACCGACGAGCCGGGGGGCGAACAGATCAAGTATCGGAAATTTTTCTTCTTTAGAGTGAGCAGATGACGCTCACGGCCCAGAGGGTAGAAAGCAGGGCCGCACCGTAACACACAATGGCGACCGGGGCAGGCATCCCTCGCAAGCCGAAATCGTAGAGAATGTGGCGGATGCGATGTGCGCAATGGAAGAACGGCAGCGAGAAGAGCGCAAGGAGATACAGCTTCGCGAGCGGATGAGCCACTAAGTCGCGTATCCCGGCGGGCGACACCCAACCTTGCGGTTCGCCAATGCCGTTCACGATGATATGCACCGGCACGAGCATGGCGGCGAGTCCGCCACCAGCAGCAAAAAGAGACCACCAAAAAGCTTCGTTTTTTGATCTGGCCATCGTTTCAGCTCCTTACCTCAGGACAATCCAGGCAATCGCAACTGAGGTTAATAGCCACGCCGCATATTGGGGCCCAACGATAAAAGCGGGTGGGACTTTCTCTTCTCCCATACGGACAACAATCGCCTGGGGCGACACGTTAAAGAAAGTCACCGTATGGTACACGGCAGCAATGAGGGCCACGATATGGAACAGAAGCCAGCCGAACGACGCACGTTGATCGCGAAACGCGAGATACTCGTCCGTGCCCTGAGCCAAGTGCGAAAGCTGCACAAGATAGAAGAGCAAGAAAGCCCAGATGAAGACGCTCGTCAGTTCGCGCAGCACGAAGAGTGTGTAGCTGGTCTTCTTCGTCCACCAGAGGGGAGAGATCGGGCGTCGATACGGTTTCATCGCGACCCCCACGGCATGAGTACGGATTTCACGAGATCGAGAGCGCCGAGTGCCTTCTCTTGTTGAATAGCACCAGCAGGATCAACATCTTTGGGACACACGACTGAGCACTCGCCGACAAACGTACACTCCCAGACTGCCTCGTGACTAAAGACTACTTCTTTACGCAAGGACTGCCCTTGGTCACGAGAATCGAGATTGTAGCGATGCGCGAGCGCAATCGCCGCCGGGCCGACAAAATCCGGCTGGAGTCCATAGACTGGACAAGCAGCATAACAGAGCATGCAGTTGATACACATGCTGTACTGCTTGAACGTTGCCAATTGCGCCGGGCTTTGCCGATATTCGCCTTCAGAAACTGGCTGCTCTTTGTCGCGGACAATCCAAGGCTTGACGCTCTTGAGCTTATTCATGAAGTCATCGATACCGACGATGAGGTCGCGCTCAACTGGAAAGTTCGCCAAAGGCTCGACGCGTACTGGCCCAGGATAGTACTCCTTGAGGAACGCGGAACAAGACAGGCGCGGCGTGCCGTTGACCATCATTCCGCAGCTTCCACACACGCCCATGCGGCACGACCAGCGAAAGGACAATGAGCCATCCGTCTCGTCCTTCAAATAGTTGAGGGCGTCTAGGACGACCCAGTCTTCACGGTACGGTACTGTGTAGCTTTGGAACGTTGGCTCTTGCTCGCTATCTGGTCGATAGCGAAACACTTCCAGCGTGATCGTACGCTCAGCCATTACTTGTCTCCATACTTACGCTCGGCCGGTGGGTAGCTCGTAATCACCACATCCTTGTATTCGAGACGTGGTGGGCCGTTCTCCGTGCGATAGGCTAATGAATGCGCAAGAAACTTCTCATCATCGCGTTTGGGGTAGTCTGTGCGTTGATGCGAACCGCGGGATTCTTTGCGATGCAGCGCACTATTCGCTACCGCCTCGGCAACTTCAAGCATATTTTCCAGCTCTAGTACCGAGGTCAGCTCAGTGTTGTAGGTGTTGCTACGGTCGTCCAGAATGACGTTCTTAAAGCGGTCTTTCAGCTCGGCAATCTTGTTGCAAGTTGCCCGCATAGACGCTTCTTCACGATAGATGCCAGCTCCGGTTTCCATTGCCGAGGTCATTTCAGTACGCAGAGAAGCAATACGCTCTTTCCCATCCGTCTTGGTCAGAAAATTCTTGCGTATCCGCGCTTGCTCATCTTTCGCTTGGGCTTCGAGTGCAGTGGTATCGATCTTGGGCTGGGCTTTCGCAAACTCAACCGCCGAACGACCGGCACGGGCACCGAAGACTAACAATTCAGTCAGCGAGTTCGAGCCCAGGCGGTTGGCACCGTTAATACTCACGCAAGCCGTCTCGCCGGCAGCGAAGAGTCCAGCCACCGGGGTTGCCGCGTCGATATCGGTATGCACCCCGCCCATCATGTAATGCACCACCGGACGTACGGGGATGGGCTGATAGACAGGATCAATGCCAGCATAGTTCTCGGCAAGCTCGCGCACGAACGGGAGCTTCTTGTTGATCTTTTCTTCCCCGAGATGACGAATGTCGAGATGCACGACATCGCCGTAAGGGCCAGGAATCGTGTTCCCTTTATCCCGCTCTTTCATGAAACACTGCGAGAGCTTGTCGCGCGGCCCTAGTTCCATCGTGCGCAATTGCGGATGGCGAGGGTCAGAGACATCAAGCGGCTTCCCGAGGTCGTAATCTTGTAAGTAACGCCGACCATCTTTGTTGAGAAGGATGCCACCTTCGCCACGGGCAGCTTCGGTGATGAGAATACCCGTGCCAGGGAGTCCGGTCGGGTGATATTGCACGAACTCCAT
>SYOC01000193.1 GCA_005804965.1 Pseudomonadota bacterium | reverse complement strand
GTTGCAGGGCGTGCTTACCGACAGGAAGTTCCTTCTCCTGCGTCGCTCCTGCTATCGGTCTGTTAATGTTGGCAAAACGACCGCCACTTGCGGTATTCCACTGCCAGACTTTCGGTGGGGTATAGGGACTGTTTTCTGCCATGTCTCCTCCTGCTCTTCCTATCTAGGTTTTCGGGGTTATTTAAATCACGTTACGAACCCTTGTGGAAGCTCAGGTTGAAGCTGATGACACATCTGCCTTGAGGATCCCGCACCGACGAGTCGGCTTGGCGTGGCGGCTCGATGTCGCTACGATCACGAAAGGAGGAGCAGCCGAATATGGCGGATCACTCTGGCATTCAACGTATCCACAGTTACTGCGGTCTTTGCATCGCCCGTTGTGGCGCGGTGGCGACGGTGGAAGATGGGCGTTTTACTCGACTTGACCCTGACCTGTCACACCCCACTGGTCAGGCGCTCTGCGCCAAGGGGCGAGCGGCTCCAGAACTTGTGTATCACCCCGAACGATTGACGCACCCGCTGCGTCGTACTCGTCCAAAGGGTGATGCCGACCCGGGCTGGGAGCGGATCAGTTGGGACATGGCGCTCGATTTGACCGCTGCCGCCATGCGTCGGATTGCAGACCGACATGGACCGGAAGCCGTGACTTTTAGCATCGCCTCTCCATCCACCACCGCGATTGCCGATTCTGCCGGATTCGTTCGACGGTTGATGAACGCCTTTGGCACGCCCAATGGTGTCACTAGTCTGGATGTGTGCGGTTGGGGTCGGGCCTTTGCCACTCGCTATGCCTACGGGGTGCCGAGTGTCGGCTCTGGGGGTGCCGGTGGTGCCATGCCTGACATCGCTCAAACCGGCTGTCTGATTCTGTGGGGCTATAATCCTAGCGTCTCCCGCCTGACCCACGCGACTGCCACCGTCGAAGCCCATAAGCGCGGCATGAAGCTGATTGTGATCGATCCGCGCCATGCTGGTCTCGCTAGCAAAGCAGATCTCTGGCTGCGAGTGCGGCCCGGCACTGATGGCGCACTCGCCCTTGGTCTCGCCAACCTGATGATTCAGCATGACTGGTATGATGCCGCATTCATCCGTGCCTGGAGCAACGGCCCGTTGCTGGTGCGTGCGGATACAGGGCGCATGCTGAGCGCACGTGACCTCGCACCGGATGGCGACGCGCATCAGTATTTTGCTTGGGATTCAACAGTGGGGCGTCCCGTAACGTACGACGCCTCGACAGGTCGCTACGAGGGCGACACGGCGAAGCTGGCGTTAGCCGGGGAATATCGGCTTGCGACCATGCAAGGTGAAGTTGTTTGCCGTCCCGCGTTTGCCCTCTACTCGGCACTGTGTCAGCGGTATTCGCCGGAGGTTGTGGAGGCGACCTGCTGGATTCCTCGTGCGCAGTTGGAGGAAGCCGCCCGATTGATTTGGCAATCACGGCCGGTCTCCTACTACGCCTGGAGCGGACACGAACAGCACGCCAACGTCACCGAGACGGCCCGTGCAATGTCTCTCCTGTACGCGTTGACCGGCTGTTTCGACGCGCCCGGCGGCAATGTCCTGCTGCCGGCTGTGCCTTCGGCTCCGATCACGGGAGAAGACCTACCCGCCGCGCAGCGGATGGCACCGGCAGTAGGGGTGCAAGACCGTCCATTGGGGCCGGCGCGTTGGAACAACATTACCGCTGGTGATTTTTATCGAGCCGTCTTGGAAGGCAATCCTTATCCGGTCCGTGGATTGATCGGTTTTGGTTCCAACATGCTGCTGTCGCACGCGGATGGCGGACAAGGGCGCACAGCGCTGGCGGCGCTCGATTTTTATGCGCATATGGATTTGTTTATGACTCCGACCGCCGCGCTTGCTGATGTGGTGTTGCCTGTGGCGTCGGCCTTCGAGCGTGAAGCCTTGAAGATCGGCTTTGAAATCAGCACTGAGGCACAATCGTTGATTCAGTTCCGTCAGGCTGTCGTTCCGCCTCCTGGCGAAGCGCGAGCAGATACTGAGATCATTTTCGATCTTGCGAGCCGACTCGGACTCGCCGAGCAGTTCTGGAACGGCGATATTGAAGCCGCCTATCGTCACCAGCTTGCGCCTTCGGGGGTGACTCTAGAGGAGGTGCGTGCGCAATCCCAGGGCGTTCGGGTGCCGTTGCAGGTGCGCTACGCCAAACATGCCGAACTCGATGCGCAGGGTCATCCGCGTGGTTTTGTCACGCCCTCACGCCGCATAGAAATCTATTCCGAAACCTTCTTGGAGCATGGCTATGCGCCGCTGCCTGATTTCGTTGAACCTGCGATCGGCCCTGTGGCGCAGCCAGACCTTCTTGCGCGTTTCTCGTTAGTGCTGACGTGCGCTAAGCCGACGCTATTCTGCCAGAGTCAACATCGCGCCCTGCCCAGCCTGCGCAGGCGCGCCCTTGATCCGGAAGTGACGTTGCATCCAGAAGCCGCGCGAGCGCGTGGGATTGCTCAGGGCGACTGGGTCTCGATCAAAACGCTAGAAGGCGGCATACGCGCCCGTGCGCAGTTCGATGCCAGCCTCGATCCGCGTGTGGTGATAGGCGAGCATGGTTGGTGGCAGGGGTGTGCAGAACTTGGCGCGTCAGCTTATGATCCATTTGGACCAGAGGGGGCAAACTTCAACTTGCTCATCGGTGACGCGGTGCGCGATCCGATCAGCGGCACGGCATCGCATCGTGCGTATCTATGTGAGATTCGACCGGTGACGTGAAAAAAGATGTACTCTGTCGAGCAAATGAAAAGGAGGGACTGAACATGGAGAAACGATTTGGCGCGATATCAGCAGATGGCCATTGCCGCGTGATGCACTTGCCCTTCGATTTATGGACGAAACGGCTGCCCAAAAAGTTGCAGGAAGACGGACCGCGAGTAGTACAGAAGCCGGACGGCACTCGACAGTGGATCGTGGAGGGACGCCGGTGGAGCGGTGTGAGCTGGAGTGGACTGGGCTTTGAGAAAGTCTCTTGTTACGCGCGGGCTGGAGTGCCAGAGGAGGGTGAGCCTGGGATCTTTCGCGCGGCAAACGCCAAGTATCGTTGCGAAGACATGGATCACGATGGAGTAGATGCCGAACTCGTCAACGGTCCCTACGAGCAGATGGCTGCAATCAAAGATCCTGAACTGCGCACCGCCTGTGTTCAGGTGGTCAACGACTGGGCGCGGGAACTGTATGAGGAGTCGAACGGTCGGTTCATCATGCTGCTGCCACTTCCCAGCCAGAGCCCGGAAGAGGCGGTGGCCGAACTGATGCGGGTGGCGGAGTTTGGCTTGCCGACAGGCGTCATCTTTGACTGGGTGAATGCTCCGCAACCGGTGTTGCACCAAATGTGGGAGCCCGTGTGGGCTGCGGCTGCGGAGACCGGTATACCAATCAATTTTCATGCGCATCCGCTCGGGGGGTCGTGGCAATTGGGCGAGGGCGCTTCAGGCCTAGAGCCACGGAATCAGTTCTTAATGAAGGTTGCGAACTTTCCAATGGGGCCGATGGCAGATCTGATGAGTGCGGTGGTGCTCTCGGGTATTTGCGATCGTCATCCCAAAGCGCGATTCGTGCTCGAAGAAGCCGGGGTCGGGTGGGTGCCGTTTCTCTTCTGGCGTTTCGACCGAGAGTATGATTGGGGCGATCCTTCTGATCGAGTCTTCAAACCGGACATTCTCCTGTCTGAAAAACCCAGCGAATTTGTCAAACGCCAAGTATTCTTCACCTTTGAAGTGGAAGAAGAGGGTGGCTTTCGTCGCCTGCCTGAAATCGGGCTCCAGAACTTTCTGTGGGCGAGTGACTTTCCAGGGTTGGACAGTCCCTGGCCACACTCAAAGCCGATGGGGCATCCATCAGTCGAAGCCGCACTTGGAAGAGAAGCGCTCAATCAATTGATCTTCGACAACGCGGTCAGCTTATACAAGATTCCGGTGACACTGCCCCAGCCGTAGCGCGAAGCTTGCTCTCGGCTAAGAGACGCATCAACGCGTGAGAAGGGGACAGCAACACACGTTCGCTTGACGTTCCTACACCATCAGGCATAGAGTCCGAGCTGTTCACCAATTCAGAGGAGGTCTTCATTATGGGCGCAGCAGAAAACAAAGCATTGATCCAGAACATGTTCGCGGAACTGTCGAAGGGCAACCCTGCGGCTTTTCTCGATAGCATGGCCGATAACGTGAAGTTCACGATTATTGGTACGACCAAGTTCTCCGGGACGTTCGTTGGTAAGCAAGACATCGTCGGTAAGGTTCTTCAACCGCTTGGGGCCCAACTTGAAGGCGGTCTGACCATCACGCCGGACAATTTCATTGCTGAAGGCGACTTCGTGGCGATGCAGGCCCGTGGCAAGTCCAATACGAAGAGTGGCGGCACCTACAACAATACCTACTGCCAAATCTTCCGCGTCGCTAACGGTAGAGTGCAAGAGATGACGGAATATCTTGATACCGAACTAGTGACGAAGGCGTTTGGCAAGTAAAAGACGAAAGGGCGAAGAGGTGAAAGGGCGAAATGGGGAAGACGTGTTTTCCTTTTCGCCTTTTCCCCTTTGTCTCTCTTTGCCTTTTCCGTCTGTTACGCTGCGAAGGGAGCGAATCATGACGACGCCTGACCGTAAGACGCTGATCGGCAGAGTGTTTCCCGATGTGACGTATGTCATCGACGAACGAGATATTAACGACTACGTGCCAGTGGCGGAAGAAACCCATCCGGCTTTTGTGGATGATGCTAGTGCGCGAGCTACTGGCTATGGACGCCGCGTGATTCCGCCATCCTTTGCGCCGTACATCTCTGTCATTGGTCTGTTACGCGCTTTTGATTGGGAGCGAGATTTTTACCTCGACTATAAAACCGGCACCGCTATGTTTGGCGAGCAGGAGCTTGAGTATCTGCGTCCTCTCTACGTCGGTGAAAAGCTGACCGTGCACAGTTCCATCTCCGATGTGTACGAGAAAACAGGCAAACGTGCGTTCGATGTCGCCCAGGTGAAGTTTACTGTGACTGATGAAAGTGGCGCGGTCGCGATCCAAGGCGCACAGTCATACATCATCTTCAAGTGAGGCAAGTGAGGATCGACCATGGATGCACGACCAAAAGCTTATTTCGACGATGTCCGCGAAGGTATGGCGATTCCCAGCGCCACGTATGGGCCGATGGATCGCTACAAATACATTTCCATCACCATCATTTTGCGTGATACCAACCCGCTGCACTTGAACCCAATCTATGCACGCGAACGTGGCTTGCCAGACGCTGTCCAGCAAGGACCTCTCAATGAAACCTATCTCTATCGCTTCCTTACGGACTGGCTGCATAAGCCGTGGGATATTCACAAAACCAAGATTCGCTTTGTTTCGAATGTGTTTCCTGATGACATGTTGACCTGCGGTGGGACGATCATGCGAAAATACCGCGAGCACGGCGAGCCGCGCGTGGATTGTCACATCTGGCAGGAGAATCAGAAGGGCGAGAAAATCCTCGTCGGCGAGGCGACGTTTACCTTGCCCGAACGAAGGTAGGCGAACACCTGTTACTCTCGTTTCTGCCCCGACTTTTCCTGACTGTTTCCCGTCTTGACCATCGTCAGTGAAAGCACTACTATGCGTCAAAACTACGCAAAGTAGCTC
>SYOC01000192.1 GCA_005804965.1 Pseudomonadota bacterium | reverse complement strand
GCGCCACCCGCTTCGTAATTGAAGATATGCGACTGGTCGCCGAGAATCGCTTCATCGCCACGCCGGCAATGCGAGAGTAGGGAAATAAGATTGCCCATAGTCCCACTCACAGCCAGCACAGCGGCTTCTTTCCCGGTCAGTTCAGCAGCCAAGGCTTCCAAGCGATTCACCGTCGGGTCTTCGCTCACCACGTCATCTCCCAGCTCTGCGCGATACATCGCTTCGCGCATGGCCGGACTGGGAAGAGTCACCGTGTCACTGCGGAGATCGATCATAAATACCTCTTTCTCGGGAACACTGCGGACAACTTGCTACCCTGCGTGGAGGAAGACATTATCTCCCCCGCACGCGGTCGATGTCACGGCGCTCGCGTTTCGTCGGACGACCGATACCCATCGGGCGGAATGGTGGCGGCACGAAAAACGGGCGCTCCTCGCGCGGCGGTGGCGGCGGGGAATGGTCTTCATACAACAAACGCGCTTCTAGTGCCGGGCCGCGTCGCTCAGAAAGTCCAATCACCGTAATTTCTTTGGGTCCACTCGGATGCGTAAACGACAGCTTGTCGTTGAGTCGTACCAGTTTATGGGGCTTGGCGGTGTGGCCATTCACTTCGACCTTCCCGCCGTCGCAGGCTTCGCTAGCCAGTGCGCGACTTTTGTAAAATCGTGCTGCCCACAGCCATTTGTCGACTCGCACCGCTTCGTCTGGTTTCGTCGGCAGCGCCGACACTGCGCGTTCAGCCATGCACCATTTCTCCCAGGTGCTTCTTTTACCCCGCGCAGAACATAATTCAACCAGAGTCGCACGGCTCATGCTGGCGTCACCCACAGTCTCCACGTTGCCGTCACCTGCCTCGCGTGGTAGCGTCCCCTCATCATTCTGCTCATCGAGGAGGGTCTCATGGACGCAAAAGTTGGCGCACGTGAACGTTTCGACCGTGCTCAGGCGCAGTTGCTTACGCTGAGCCATCGTATTCATGCCCATCCAGAACTCGGTTTCGAGGAAGAAAAGTCAGCGACCTGGATAGCCGAAGCCTTGAGCAACGCCGGCTTCGCTGTCGAAGCTGGCATCTGCGACCTGCCAACAGCGTTCGTCGCCCGCGCCGGCTCGGGGCCGCTGCATATCGCCATCTGTGCAGAATATGACGCACTGCCCGGCGTCGGACACGCCTGCGGGCACAATATCATTGCTGCCATGGCGGTTGGTGCTGGCATCGCCGCAGCCAAAGTTGCAGACGAGGTCGGACTCACGATCAGCGTCATCGGCACTCCAGCAGAAGAAGTCGGCGACTCGAGCGGCAAGATTTTATTGCTGGAACGCGGAGCCTTTGACGGCGTGCATGCCGCCATGATGGTGCATCCAGCACCGTTTGATGTCGTGGATATGCCGATTATTGCAGCTTCGATGTTCGAGGTACGCTATACCGGCAAAGAAGCTCATGCCTCGGCCTTTCCAGAACTCGGCATCAATGCCGCCGACGCGTTCACTATCGCTCAAACTGCGATTGGTCTCTTACGGCAACACATCAAATCAACGGATCGTATCCACGGCATTCTGACCAAAGGCGGAGACGCCCCGAACATCATTCCTGCCCACACGGCCGCCAAGTATATGGTCAGAGCCAAAACCTTAGCCGATTTAGGCGCGATCAAGGCGAAGGTATTGCGTTGCTTTGAGGCCGGGGCATTGGCCACTGGCGCGAAGCTTGAGGTCCTCGGAGGCACCAAACCGTATGCTGAGATGTTGCACGACGCGGATTTAGCTCTGGCGTATCAGCGTAATGCCGAAGCCCTCGGGCGAGTCATTCGGATCAATGGCTCGTCGCTCGCGCGCGCCGCCGGTTCGACGGATATGGGCAATATCTCGCTGGCCATTCCGTCTATTCATCCAGCCATTGGGATCGACTCATCCCCAGCGGTAAATCATCAGCCCGAGTTCACTGCGCATTGCGCTACCCCAGCGGCAGACAAAGCCGTGCTCGACGGCGGACTGGCTATGGCATGGACAGCAATCGACCTCGCGACGGATGCGAAAGTGCGCGACAGGCTATTAGCACGAACGGCATAACGCTTTGGCGGGAAGCATCATGGCAGACAAAGACTACCTGACAGAGCGGATCAAGTATCTGAGCGATTCGTTGAAGCTCGCCTGTGTATTTCTCATCGCTATTGGTGGGGGAACGATGAGCTTATTGCTCGGAGAGTTGAGCACGATTAAGGTACTTCCTGTCACATGCGGCATTGGAAGTATTGTCGTCTTAGTCGCCTACATACTCACACTAGATAGAAAGATTCGAGGTTTAATCAAAGATCTCAAAAACGTGTAGAGGGTTCTTATGGAAACTTTGGAAATTTTTAGAATCGTCTCTGTGGTGATCATCTTCGCAGCCATTCTCTTCATGTTCTGGCGTCTCGCCACCAACCCCGACTAAGGCAAGTTCAGCGGCGGCGGCGGCGGTGTGAAATAGAGTCCGCATTTGCGATATGCCCGCTTGACCGTCGCCCAATCCGGGTCCTCATCCACCAACGCTAGCCCCGCAAGAGCGTGACAGGCCTCGGCTGCATAGCCGTACTGCTGTGCTTTCTCTACACAGCCAGCAAAGGCACGATGCGCGATCTTCGGCTTCCCTTGCAGGAGTGCAAGTTCCCCGACTCCCAATCGGCAGTAAATCAAACCACGATGATCCTTGGTCTCGCGGAACAGCGCCTGCGAGCGAGCAAAGGCTTCGGTACTGCGTCGGTAATCGCCACGCATCTTATGCACCGTCGCCATCGACCACACGGTATAGGCGAAACTCGCTTTGTCGCCAATACGTGCGTACAGTTTTTCTGCCTTGGCAAAGAAACGCATGGCCGGGTCGTAATCCAGCCGCATGCGAGCAGCATTGCCGAGACCGCAGTACGAGTAGGCGCGACCATAGACATCGCCCTCGTTTTCGAACAGCGCATTGGCTTCTTGGTAATAGCGCTGCGTATCAGGAAACCGGCCCATCAATCGCGACGCACCGCCCAAGCCACATAAGGCATAGCCTTTTCCCGGGAGATCCTCCCGCTGCTCCGCCAAGGCCAACGCTTTATGAAAATGCGCCACGGCTTTGCGTAAGTCGCCACAGAAGCGGTACGTGCTGCCAAGTGCCCACAGGCTAAACCCTTCGCCTTCACTCGCCTGGGCTTTGCGGTACAACCCACGCGCAGCATTGAGGTACGGAAGCGCACGTTCAGGGTTGCCCTGCGCACGCAAACTCAATCCGACCCCGGCGAGGCTCTCAGCCGCCCCCTCGGGATCTTCCAAGGCTTGCGAGAGTTGGACTGCACTCTCGTAGGCACGTTGCGCTTGCGAGAATTTCCCCAACATGCGCAGACAGTCACCGATGCCGACCAGTGCATCACGACAGCCATCAGCGTCGCCCAGCTCTTCATATGCTGTCCTGGCTTGTTGGTAGAACGTGAGGGCTTCAGAGAAGCGACTTTTTTGGCGGGCGCGCTCGCCCTGCTGAAACACAGAGGTAGGATTAAGAACGGAATGAGCCAAGGGTGCCTCGCAAAAACAATGAGGCGAGCATTGCTCGCCTCATATTGCCAAAGGCGTGCATGCACGCCCTATGTTCCTTCTCGGTCAGTGTCGCAACGCTTACCTGCGCCCACTAACCATATTGCGCACCGAGTAGAACTGCTTCGCGCGTCCCGACGACATTTCTTTGCGCACCACGTAGCAATGAGTGTAGGTGCCGTGCGGCTTCTGGGCGTTAATCACATTGTTACCGACGTGGAGGAAGAGATTCTCGCCCAAGTTCTTGGAGTAGTCATTCTGTACGTAAGGTGCCTGCATGGCCTCTTCTTTAGCATAGCTCTCCGAATACTTGAGAAAGTCTTGCCCGACACGCAGGAGTTGTCCCTGCTTATCGTATGCCGTAAGCCAAACATTCCAGTACGTTTCGACATCAATGTAAATCAGTTTGTGTCCGTAGGGGTGATTTTCTTTGCGTGGTATCAGTTCCAAGACATGGACGAGACGCGGCTCCCAACGAGTTTTATTAGGCACCCATAAATGTGGGCCTCCAGCTGTCGGATGGGTGGCGACATTCATCGTTGCCAAGATCCACTTCTTGCCGAGATAAGCCCACTTCTGTTCGTGCACCTTGCCGCCAAACCCCATGGCGTCTTCGCGAATGAAGTCCATGCCTTGGGTCTCACTTGTCCGCTCGGAGGAAAGCACTCGGCGGGGTTTGCGTTGTGTGGGCGAGTATATCCACGCATCGTTTTCTTTGTAGGGGTCGGTATATTCGATCTGCAAATTCCGCGTCCCCGCAAGATCACGCGGGCTGCGAAACTCCATGATAGATTTCGACTTCACCCCTTCATACCCTGGGACAAGGCAGGAATCACCTTTGGCGTATTCCGCATTGGTCGAAACGAACTCGAACTCGCGATCCAGCTTCCCGTTCTCGCTACGCCCCCACGCCACCATCGGCATGAAGAAATCGCCATGACCAGGATGCCAGTAGGTGTTCCAATAGACCTTAAGAGCAGCAAGCGGATCGTCCTCCTTAATCTCAGAAAAAGGATACCCGCCACCATTGAACCCAATGAGGGCTCCCCACTCATCCAAGTAATAGTCGGATTTCATGCTCTTGCCCCAGTCAGCCGGGGCAGGATACGTGCCGGTAGCGGAGATCTCCATATCCATGTCGTTAAAGAAGTAGTATTCCCATGCCGGTTGCGGGAGGAACGGCTTGATCCGCTCGATATCTTTGATGGTCAGATGCTCGCCGGGTGTGAAATTCGGCTTGGTGTCGCGGTACTCTTCCAGCCATTTGCGCACGGCTTGATAGCTGCGGTCGGGCTCGGCATAGGCCGGAGTAAAAACGCTTGGACAGAACACAAACGCTGCGCATGTTCCCAGCGCCAACCAAGTTGACCAACTCCTACGTGAGGTCGTCTTCGTCATGGTGTTCTCCTTAAACAACCAGCTCCCTCGTTTCCAGCAGAGGGAGCTGGGAAATTGCTCGTGTCGGGTTCAGCCTTTCAGCTCATCCACCAAAATAACTGCGCGGATTATCCACCATCATGGTGCGAATCGTGCCTTCGCTGACGCCAGCCTTGTTCAGGGTCGGAATGATGTTGCGGCACACGTGCGAGTAGCTCCAGTTTGGGCACTTGTCCATGAACGCTTGCCAGTTCTCGCTCACGCGCCCGAGCCAGCACCCCACATGGTCTTGCGACAGCATGATGCGATCATACCCAACTGCTAGGAGGCCAATCAATGAGGCTAGACGCATTTTATCCGACGCAATCGTTTCAACGCCAAAGCGATCAAAGCCAATCCACGCGCCGCGTTCGAGGATGTCGAAATAGTAGCGCATATCGCCCACACCGCAGGCATGGCCGATCAGCACGCGGTTAAAGTCCACGCCTTCGTCCGCAAAAATGTCCAGCGTCTCACGCCCGAACGGACCCATCTCGTCATTGTGGCAAAGGATCGGGGCACCGGTCACTTTTTGCGTGCGAGCAGCGGCGCGTAAGCAGCGCTCCTCGTTCTTGCTCATCGCGCTCGTGGTTTCCGTCATACCGGGGATGCCGCCGGTGGCGGTCTTGATGATGCCGGCTTTAATGCCAGTCTTGCCGATACCGTCCTGAATCTCACGAGTGTAGACTTCGGCGATATCATCGACCGGCATGCCGCGAAAATGCGGCGGAATGCCGAGAGCTTCGTTATACAGGCCGGTGGCCATCACCACGCGCACGCCGGACTTGTCCGACACTTCGGCGGCAAACTCAACGTCGCGGCCAAGTTCCATAGGACAAGGATCGACAAAGGTCGAAACGCCGAGCGTCTTCAGTTCTTTCAGCTTATCGACCGCTTTCACGACCTCTTCCTTGCGGTGAAAGCCAGTGTTATCGAACTCAAAGCCGGGGAACCCAGCGGTCAGATGTTCATGAATCAGGGTGAAACCGAGATCCTTCGGTTCACACGGTCCCAGGACAGAATTAACAGTTGGCATAGTGCTCCTTTTTGAGTTGGTAGTGATTAGTTAGTAGTTTTGAGTTGGTAGTCCTTAGTTTTCAGACGAACAGTGATGAGAGCAGGAAATTCAGGCTCTTTCCGCAGTCGTAATACCTTGTCTGACTAATCACTAAAAACCAACAACTAAAAACTCTATGGCCTTCTTCTATCCTACATGAGGGGCGGAGAACAAGCCGTGCAGCCTTGCTCTTGCACAGACAAACGCTTCGCCCCTACAGTAGACACCGATGGAGAGGCCGACCCTAGAAGAACGTTGCGAGCGCTTATTGCAAAACGCCAACGAGGCGGCGCGACATGCCCTCCGCGTGTATCTGGTCTTCCTGCTGATTTGCGCCTACGTCTTTATCATTATCGGCTCCACTACCGACGAGCAGTTGCTACGCGTGAGTCGCGTCTCCCTGCCCTTGCTTGATGTCGGTATTCCCATCCTCGCGTTCTACATCCTCACGCCGTGGATCGTCGTGCTGTTGCACTTCAACCTGCTGCTACAACTCTATCTTCTGGCCAGTAAGTTGCACCTGTTCGATTCTGCTCTCGGAAGCATCACACCAGCGACAAAACAAGACGAATTCCGCGAGCATCTGTTTCCCTTCATCTTCAGTCACATGCTCGTCGGCTATCATCATGGACGGCTGGCGCACTGGCTGCTCAAACTGGCCATCTACGTGACCGTCGTCCTCTTGCCGTTGGCATTGCTGGCTGCCGCCCAAACGAGATTTCTTCCCTATCACAGCGAGCCGATTACGTGGTTGCACCGCGCGGCGGTCGGACTGTCGGAAAGCTTGCGCAGGAAGATTTCAACGCCTGGAAGGACAAGATTCCGGAGCCTTTGCGAGCAGACGTAGCAAATCGTGTCGGGCAACCAGCAAACATAGAAGGTGCGAATCTGGAAGATACGCTGTGTGATGAAGAGCTACATCTCAAGGTCAAAGGCTGTCTGGCGGCCACCGAGCGTCCCGCCTACGAAGATCGCTTGGTCTCGCGCCTCGCCGCCCTGAGTTGCGAAGATGTCTCTATCGCTGAGGGAATCATACGATCCCGACTTAGAGATTTAAGGATTTCGTTCAAAATCGTTGGAGATTCTTTGTCGCTATTGGGACATTCTCCGTCGGCATTTCATCGCAACCTCGCTGCTGCCTTGCTCGCCAAGGCGGACCAACCGGACTGCAAGGGACTTCGCGAGCTATCCCAGGACGAAAAGGATCAACTCAAAGAGATGGTGAAGAAATATGATGAACAGGCCGGAAAGGAATCCGAGCCGCGGCCGTGAGGGAGCGCGGCGATGAAGTCAGCTTGGTTGTCATTGCGAGCCCTTCGCTTCCGCTCATCCTGAGCGGAGCGCAGCGAAGTCGAAGGACGCTCGGGATAAACTCCGCGAAGGGTCTCGCAGCGAGATTCCTCGCTGCGCTCGGAATGACAATGCTGGGCAGTTCTATCGTAAAGTGTACGAATGTTATGTGGTCTGATTTAGCCCAAAGGCAATCCAGTCCATATCAGTCAAGCTTCAATTCCTAATGTTTGGTGATTGCCCAGGCGTACCAACCGATCACCGACATAATACCAACACCAATAACGAAAGCGATCCATTCCATCCCGGTCATTGCTATTTCTCCAATTGCTCGATGAGCAATTGCTCGATGAGCTGTTGCAGTCGCCGATATTGTTTCCAACTCACAATGCCCAGCGCTAGCGTAAGACAGAAACCAGCCCCTGCCAAGGCGAGACGCAGCCAGGTCGGCTCTCCAAGGATGAGCGAGCTGGACCCGCCTCACATACCTACCATAAGCTAGGAAGTGAACTTGAGCACTTCGGTCTCAAACTTCAGGCGTTCTGCTTCTTTGTCAGCCATGGTCCTGCTCGTCTTCACTCCAAATACTTCAGAAAATAGAGATTATTACCGTCGGGGTCTTTGAGGCCGACCAGCCGTGCACCCCAGTCCTGGTCGGCGGGCTCACCATTGAAAACGACTCCTTTGGCTTTGAGCGCGTTGTAAATAGCGTCTACGTCCTCGACCACAAAGCTGATGTGGTCGAGCCCGGTGGGATTCTGCGCTAGCGAGGGATCGCGCTGCACCGACTGCGCACCAGCCAGCTTGGTCTGAAAGAGAAATAACACGGCGCTGCCAGCGTTCATCGTACATCCCAGCACGTCGCCCTCGTAATCGTAGCCTTTGGCAAACCCGAGTTGTTCGTAAAAGGCCACCGACCGCGCCAGATCGGTCACCGCCACGCCAATGTTATCGATACCTTTGACCATGATGCTTCCTCCTCCTTTGCATTGCTATTGAATGACAAGCGTTTGTCAACCCTAAGCCGTCGGACTCGCCGCGCGAAAGATGAAGTCGATTTCGCCGATGCGCACGGACATGCCGTCTTTGAGCAGGTTCTCGACAATCGGGCGACCGTCCACGTACGTACCGTTGCGGCTCTTGAGATCGAAGATCACATACCCCGGCCTGAGCTTTTTGATACGCACATGTTCAGAAGACACCGAATCGTGCGGCAGCACCACATCGCAACGCTCGCCGCGCCCGAACACCATCTCGTCGCGCACGAACGCGATTTCACGCGGGATGCTGTCGATCAGGTTCTGACGAAGCAGCCGCGCATAAGGCGACGGTTTCTCTCCAGTCTGATTGGGTGTCGTTGCAGGTCCAGTAAATCGCGAGGCAAGATTCTGGACGACCTCTGCCGAGAGCGCACCCACCCGCGCCCGCGCCAGTAACGGCAATAAGCCCGCAGCAAGCAGGGGAATCACGATATTCCACCAGGCATAGTCGATAGACACCGGCGGAGCTTCTTCTCCTGGTTTCGGCATGGCTCCTGTCAGGCGTGCCCCACCAATACCACGCAGCCGGTAGGACACCCGAGCCTCGCCTTCCCGCCCCTGGTGCGCCACCTTGAGCGTGACCTCGCGTGTAGTGCCGTCTTCTATTGGATGGGGGCTGGTGTAGGTCACGAAGTACAGCGACGCCAACGAACGACCGATCTCATTGATGACTTCGGGAAATTGCTGCCGCTCGGCAGAGATATTGTAATGGCGACCTCCGGTTTCCTTAGCGATGCGCAATAAATCGGGAGCTTGCAGCGGTGAAGGGCCGACAACAAATGTCATCAGATTGAGAGGTTTCAATTCGGCGAGAAGACTATCAACCGTCTTCTGCGTAACTTCACGAGTGTAGGTTTTATCCGAACCATCGCCCTTGAAATGATTAGGCGCATCGGTAATCAAGATGAGCACGCCCTGGGCTTCGGGACGAAAAAGAAACCGGCTGGCAACGCTGAGCGCATCAAGCGAATTTTCAGGGATGTCGCCCCCGCCAGTAGCCTGGAGCGCACCGACCCAACTCTTAAATTCACGAGTGCTGCGCGTAAAGATGGGGTCTTCACGCACGACATAATCCTCGAACGTCACCAGCCCAAGACGAAAATCGCGCTGCGACTTTCCCAGCCGATCAGCAAACGCATCCGTGACTTCTCGCATAGCATCGATGAACGATTGCATGCTCTCAGTAATGTCGAACACGACGACAATATCGACCGGCCTCCTGCCTTGCGATTCATCATGAAAGTCGAGAATCTGCGCCGCTCGTCCATCCTCACGGATTTCGAGACTGTCAGGATTCACTCCGCTGATTGGTTGCCTGTTAGGATCAGTCACACCGAAGGTGAGTTCAACCGCACCACCGTTGGCAAATTTATCCAACCGTGGAGGTGACAGGGTCACGACTGCCGTCTCCGCCGCCCACACTGAAGCGGAACCAGCCAGCAACAATGCGGCGAGCAGCGCCGCCACGCGCTCGCGGAACAGGAACAAGGTCCCACCGACTTCGACGCGGTCTCCGTTTTTCAACGGCACAGGCTGCGTCACCGGCGCTTGATTCACTCGCACTATACCTTCACCACGCGCAAGGACGAAAGCATCCTGCTTACGTTCGATGAAGGCGTGGAGATGAGCCACGGCTTGGTCGCCAAACAACCCGACGTCGCTTTCTTCTGCACGGCCAATGATGGTGCGAGGTTTTGTCAGCGGATATTCTTTGCCCTCGCGTGCGTTGCGACTCTTGGAGCGCACGACCATGAGCCAATTGCGCTTGAGGATCTCGCTTACCAGTCCAATGCCTAAACCAATGGCTGCGCCTAGGAACGCAAGCGCCAGCCCTCGGCCCAAAGACTGCGGTAGGAGTGCAGTCATCACTTCGTAGAGCAAGCCGCCAACGGCACCGCCAACACACCCGCCGATGCCACCGTTACGCAGGCGTACGGACGAGCGCCCCACCCAACTTGCACCTAATCCTACGGCTAGTCCGAAGAGCCCCCAACCAATAATTCGCCCACCCAAGCCACCCAGCAAAGTGAACGCGACCTCACCTGCGAGCAGCCCGCACGCACCGCCAACTAAGCCAGCTACTGCACCGAGTTGCGCTCCTTGGCGCATCTGTTGTTGATGACCGGCGCTCAGTCCTTCGATGACACCAAGAAAAGCGCCAACCAGCACGCCGCTCACCGCGCCAAGAAACGCCGCTCGCAGATAGACATTCAGGATGGCGGCAAGCGGCTCTGCCGCTGCCCATCCGGCAAGGCCACCAAGTGCGCCGGCACCGACGAATAAGGCTAATCGTTCTTGTGATAATTCCATGGTGTGTGAAACGTCTGTGGTTGAAGGAAATTCAGGGGCAAGAAGAAGGTAGTATGTCCTGAATGCACCGCGCACGAAATATAGAGTGGATTCTTTTCTTCGTCATTCCGGGCGAGCAACGCGAAACCCGGAATCCAGGGCGAACACTCTGGGTTCCCGCTTGCGCGGGAATGACGTAGCTGCTCTTCTTTCGGTGCAAATCTGCCCGCTCAAATTTACCCGCCTCCCGAGGTCACGGACCAACGTCCGCGCTTCCCTGAAGTCGCTGACCGATAGGAGCCAGTGAATCGCTCACCATCCCTAAAGCCCTCGAAATGGTACGTGTCTTCTCCGATAGTACTGTGAAACTCAATCTGATCTCCACGGATGCGGCCAGCCAAAAGCCCGGTGGTGGCACTGGACGATTGGATCACGACCTCGCCACTGATTCGTCCGCCACCTTCGTCTTGGAACGAGATGGTCATCTCCGCCTCGCCGCCCGCAGCAAATCCCAAGATGGAACCCCGCAGCTCATGCGAGGGAAGTGGTGCAGCGGAGGGCGGCGGCGCGGAAGAAGAAGGCACGGAAGGAGGAGACGCAGGACTGGCTAGGTCGGGTGGCGGCTGGCTCGCACGCTCGCCATCATCCCGCACTTCAAAGTCTCGGGAAAAGAGGGGGTGACCATTGAGAAAGAAATCGACTCGATACATGCCGGGAACAAATGCATCGCCAGTAGAGTTCCCCAGCCGCGCAGTGAAGGTCGCTTGCCTCGCGCTCTGACTGACCTCTTTCTGGTCCTCCACCGTGCCGAGAATCTGCCCACGCGGGCCACGGTAGGTGCCTTCGAGGCGATGATACGCAGATTCGAGGTTGAACAAACGATTGCGAAACACCGCTTCCCAGGCAATGAAGCGCACCTGCGAGCGGGTAAACACCGAGGCCATTTGTTCTTGGAGGCGGCGTCCATCACGGTCGGTATTCGCAAATCCCAGCGATAGCAGATCGAGTGGCTTCTCGCGCACTTTTTCAGCGAGAGCAAGACGCTTCCTTTCTTCAGCAAGACGTTTCTGTTCCTCAATCGCAGCTAGCTCTGCCGGTGTCGGCCCTGGCTTAGCGACGGTTGGCACGAGTGCGGTAGCTTTTGCTGTCTCCACTGGAGACGCGGCCACCTCGTTCTTCTTCAGCTCAGCGTCGATGCGTACGGTTTGCATGCCCAGCTTTTTACCGCCGAGAAACAACTCCAGCCGATACTCGCCTTTGGCGCGTTCTTTCACTCCCTCCAGCAAGGTGATGCCGCGAAGCGAGACTTCGGCTTCCTCCGGCAGGACAAAGCGCCCGGCCTCGCTCTTGCCAGCCACGCCACCTTCGGGATCAACAAACTGCCCTTCCAGGCGATAGGTATAGCCCTCGACTCCGGCTAATCGGTTCTTCAGCGTCGCTTCCCAAGCCAGATACTTCACTTCGGACTCGGCATACGCAGCTTTCTGCTCAGGCAGCGGGGTGCCGTCGCGCGTCGAGTTGACGATTTTGAGCGTGAGGAGTTCTGCCGGGTCATCGCGCAAGGCCTGCAAGCGTTTCGCGCGTTCCCAGGGCAGGTCTGCCACAAACGCACGCAGCCAAGTTTGCCCGCTTTCTGGCAGCCAGGCTTCGAGTTGCGCCCACGGGAGCTGCTCTCCCCAGCGACTCCAGGTTGCCGCCGTGAACCAGTGCGGATGTGTGGCCAATTGCATCCCACCCCACAACAGGCCACCAATCACCAGCAGCGTAGCAAGTCGAGATTGCCAACGTGTACGGCGACGAGGCGGAGGTGAGGCCTCTGGTTCCCCGAGCGAAGTCGTAAAATGCACATCCAATGGATCGAACGGGTCGAGCCGTCGCGTCGCTGCGGCAGTGCCGAACGTCGGCTCTGCGGTCATTTCCACGCCGTAGCCGTAGAGAAACATTTCCTTGAAAGCCACGACACTGGCCGGACGATCTTCCGGTTTGTATTGCAGGGCTTTATCAATGGCATGCGCGAGAAACGGCGACGCCTCGGGCTTGAGCGAATGTACGGGAGGAAACGAAAACGGCGGCTGCTTCTCTGGATCGCGCCCAGTCAGCAAATAATGCAAGGTGGCCGCCAAACCATAGAGATCCGAACGCTCATCCACCTTGCCAGTGTATTGCTCGGGCGGGGCAAAGCCGGGCGTGCCAATGAGCGTCGCTTTTCCTTGCGCTGAAAAGATACGGGCAATACCAAAGT
>SYOC01000003.1 GCA_005804965.1 Pseudomonadota bacterium | reverse complement strand
GGTCCAGCAGTGAGAGCCAGCAACCGCCGTATGCCTACACACAACGAGACCTTCTTTGCTCCATGCCCGCGTGGATTGGAAGCGGTGCTGAGTGCTGAGCTAGAGCAGTTGGGTGCTCAGGAAGTCACTGCTCTCCCTGGCGGAGTCTCCTTCACCGGCCCGTTTACTCTCTGCTACGCCGTCAACCTTCATAGCCGGATCGCTAGTCGAGTGCTGTGGCGCGTCTTTCACGGCACCTACCGTGACGAGCACGACATCTTTGCCACTGCGCAAGCGCTGCCCTGGCAGACGTGGTTTCCTGCCCACTACACGATCAAAGTGAAAGTCAGCGCTCAGCAGTGCCCGCTGCCGAGTCTGGATTTCGTCACTTTGCGGATCAAAGATGCGATCTGCGACCGCTTCCGCGCGGCCACCGGCGTACGCCCCGACGTGGCCACGCGGCGGCCAGATATCCGCATTGATGCGTTTCTGGATCGTCAGCATCTGACGCTCTACCTCGATACCTCCGGCGAAGCGCTCTTCAAGCGTGGGCTGCGTACTGCCGTCACCGAAGCTCCGGTGCGAGAGAATCTTGCGGCAGGGATTCTGCGGCTGGCGGGCTGGACCCCGCAGCAACCCTTGCTCGACCCGATGTGCGGGAGCGGCACCTTTCTATTAGAAGCGGCGTTGATGGCCTGCAACCTTCCACCTGGACTCGGTCGGCGTTTTGCGTTCGAGAAGCTGAGTAATTTTGACTTTCGCCGTTGGCAGTCGCTGAGCCAAGCTGGCAAGGCGCAGCAAAGGTTGAAGGCTCCCTGCGCTATCTACGGGAGCGATATTAATCGGTACGCGCTTCAGGCTGCGCAGACTAATCTTGATGCCGCTGGACTGAGCGATGCCGTAGCGCTCAAACAAGCTGACCTGCTGACTGTCACGCCTCCAGCGAGAGAAGGGATACTGGTGACGAACCCGCCGTATGGAATTCGTCTCAGCGATCAAGAGCAGATGGCGGCATTCTATCCCCGCCTCGGCGACAGCCTCAAACGCAACTTCGCCGGTTGGAATACCTACTTCTTCACCGCAGACTTACGCCTGCCCAAGCTCATAGGCTTAGCGGTCAGCCGTCGCACGCCGCTCTTCAATGGTGCCCTCGAATGCCGACTCTTCGAATTCAAGATCATCAGCGGCACCATGCGAAAACCGAGAATCGCGGCGGAAGCGGGTGGGAAGAAGTGAGGGGGGGGTATCTTCGTATTCATGCCGGTAAGGGAGATGATTTTTGTTAAGAGTTCGGACGCCCTCTAAGACACGTGAAGGGACGGGGCGCGGTTCAGGTCGTGGTGTGGTCTGACCGCGATCTCAACATCTTGCCCAAGCGCCACCAGAAAACGTAACAAGCGCTCAACCGAAAATTGCCGAAACTCCCCGCGCAGCATTTTGGAGACATCAGGCTGACGAATGCCCAGCAGACGCGCGGCTTCGACTTGCTTCAAGCGGCGCTCTTTCATCAGCATGTCAATCTTGAGCACCAATTGCGCCTTAACGAGGTGCTCTTCGGCGTTGGGAAAGCCGAGGTCGGCAAAGATATTGTCGCTTCCTTCTTCATAGTCCTTGCGGTTCATGGCTTTCTCTCCTGTGCAATTTGTTCCGCCTCGCGTAGGCGTTGCTTTATCAGTTCGATCTCTTGCTTTGGAAGGCCGCTGGCTGGGTTGAGCCGTGTAAAACCCAGCATTTCTAGTTGGTTCTGACCGTGAGACGAAGGGTTGGGATTGGCATCCCTGCCTACAAATCTTTGTACGACGGAAAAGAGGCCAACCCTCCCCAAACGTAGCATGGAACGTTGATACCTCGGAGAAAAATTCTTCTTGCCCTGGAGTATCAATACTGGTACTGTTCCCCATGCCTTTAGCACCGAAGCGCCTGCCTGCTTACTTTTATCGCACCAATGCGGGACGCGAGCCGGTGCGGGACTGGCTCAAGGAACTGGAATCCGAAGACCGGAAAGTGGTTGGAGAAGATATCAAGGATGTCGAATTCTCCTGGCCGATTGGCTTGCCGCTGGTGCGCCCACTGGGCCGTGATTTGTGGGAAGTGCGCAGTAGTTTAGCACGAGGACGGATTGCGCGTGTCCTGTTCTGTGTCGAGCAGAATCAGATGGTGCTGCTGCATGGCTTCATGAAGAAGACTCAAAAAACGCCTCAACAGGACATCGACTTAGCCCTGAAACGAAAAAGGGAAGATCAATCATGAAAAAGAAAAACATTGGATCATCCTTCGATAGCTGGCTCCATGAAGAAGGCATGTACGAAGAGGTGACGGCAGCCGCAATCAAGCGGGTCTTGGCCCGACAGGTCGCAGAGGCCATGAAGGAGCGCCACCTCACCAAAGCCGCAATGGCACGAAAGATGGCCACCAGCCGTGCTGCGCTGGATCGCCTACTGGACCCGGCCTATGAGGCCATCACTCTCAGTACCTTGCAAAAAGCAGCGGCGGCGGTGGGCCGCCAACTGCGTCTGGAACTGGTCTGACTGCGCCCCATTGCCTGTTGCGCCTTTTTAGCAGAGCACGAGCAAGGGGCCGGAATTTGTTAATTTTCTGGACATCACAACCTTCTTTTGTTGACTGTTATATAATGCGAGAGACCTGTTTTCCCCTTAATCGAAGAGAGATTGTGCCACTGGTGAGGTAGTCAAGATATGGTGAAGGTCAGACAATCAAAACAAGAATTGATCACCCATCTGCACGAAAACCTTAGATTCCTCAAGGCATCCGCCTCATCGTTCGATAGCGGTTATACGAGCGAGGCAAAACGACTAGCCGTCACGATTCGGGTCTTGTTGCATGACACTCGAAAGTCCCAGTCTTTGCTTGGCTTATTAGGTTGGAAGCAAGGTTTTAGCTTTCTGGATACAGCTCTTAACTACGATTTAAGAAATTTGATGAGCCACCATGGGCTAGTCGAGATCAGGCTTGGTGATGGTTCTGCTTCCTACCGGGCCCCGCTTGATCAAGGCTCTCCTATAAGACCTAACCAGTATGTCCCTTTTCCAGAATGGTGGAGTAAGATCGTAATCGTCGATTTAAAGAAGAATAAATTTCACAGAGGTGACCTTATTTTAGCATTGGCAAATTGGGATGGTGGAGCTCATGTTGATCCTGATTTAGATGAGGCTTATGCGAATCTTACGCGGCACAATAGCATTGGCTGGTTTTTCTTAGATAGAAACAAAGAAAAGTCGTTGGTAGAGGTAGAACTTTTTAGTGTCCGACAAATAGCATACGAAGTCATTTCTTCCGTTGAGCGTAAGATTGCCAAGTATAATATTGCCTAACAACGCCTGGATTGGGGAGAATTTCCCTTTGCCCTTCCTATTTCGGTGTCTGTCCGGCAAGTCCTCCATTCTCAGACCCCTGTCAATTTCAACGCAAATAGACACCTGCTTGTCCGCAAAGTACGGCTGAAAACTGTCACCCTCTCCGGCACGAATTCTCGTGGTTTACGCGGCGAATCCCAATGCCGCTATGTTTCCCCCAGCTCCTCCAACAACCGCTTGGCTTCTCGCACATCAGCAGTGTCGGACCCTTCGGTAAACCAGCTATAGATTGCCGCCAGTGAGGCGCGTGCTTCCGCACGCTTGTCTTGTTGCATCTGCAAACGGCTCAGGGAAATGGTCGCTCGTAACTCTGCCCATTTTGTGTGTTGCTGGCGAGCGAGGTCGATGGCTTCACGAAAGCAGGCTTCGGCTTCTTGGGAATGATGAACGATGAATGATGAATGACGAATAGGCCCAGGGAGTGATTCTGTGTCCAACCCGTTGCGTTCGGCGTTGATCCACAACTCGCCGCGCACGCGGTGCAATTCCGCTTCCCACCAGCGCTCGCCGCTTTGACGGACTTCGGCTAGTGCCCCTTCGAGAAGACGAAATCCTTCGTCGGTAGCACCCATTTTTCCGCAGACTTCCGCTAGCATAATCGAGGGCTGACCGAAGGTCTGAATGCCAATCGCCCGCCACGCGTCGATGCCGCGATACATCTGTCGCTTCCCTTCTGCGAGTTGCCCTTGCTCGGCCAATGCCCATCCGCGCACGAAAATCCCACCGGCTGTCCAGTACGGAAAGCCTTGTTCGTTCGCCAGAGCAATAACGGCTTCCGCTCGTTCTTGGGCAGCGGCAGCTTCGCGCCGCAGGCGATGGACAGTGGCTGCGAACTGCATGGCATACGCCAAGCTAAATGGATGCGACGCGGCATGTGCCAAGGTGATGGCTTCATGACTGCGCTGCAACGCTTGATCCACGTGACCGAGATGTGCGAGCACCCACGCAGCATAGGCATGCGTCATGACTCCCGGCTCCGCACCGTAGAGTGCAGCAACCTCGACGCCGTTGAAATGCGCCGGACGCAACTCGTAAGAACGGATTCCTCCTTCGAGATGCTCGCGCGCTGTGGCGAATTCTCCGAGGCGGAAAAACGTCGAGCCCATGGCGAGTTGACCAGGAAGCAATTTGAGCGGGTCGTGCTCGTTTTCGATGAGGATGGGAAAGCGTGCCGCCATCTCGTGAGCGATACGGTACGCGCCCCGCACGAAATAGAAGCGCCACAGAGAAAAGAGTTCTGGCAGTAACTGCTGAGTCCCGTCAAGTTGCTCGTAGAGTGCCCGGGCGCGAGTGTAGATGTTCATGACCTCTGGCACGCCGTAGCCTCTGGTCATGATGAGCGGCACGCCCAACGCGATTTGTAGCGTCAGTTCGCGTTGATCCCGCGCCGGTGAAGCTGGCAGAGTGTTGAGCAGTTCCAACGCGGTCGTCAGTTGCCGGATGGCTTCAGCATAGGCGGAGCGCCGGATCGCTTGTCGCGCAGCTTGCTGCAAGTGTTCGATGGCTTTGTCGTTGTTGCCGCTTTGGCTGTAATGATGGGCGAGCTCGCTGTAGTGATCTTCCAAACGCCCGGCGAACACCTGTTCGATACCCTGGGCCACCTGTTCGTGCAGCGTCCGACGATGCTCCATCAGCAACGAGTGGTACGCCACCTCTTGGGTGAGGCCATGTTTGAATGTGTAGGACACCTCGGGAAAAGCCGGTTGCTCGTAGATGAACTCTTCGGTCTGGAGGCGTGCGAGCAGCCCTTGTACGCGCGTCTCGGGAAGCGTTACCACGTGGCGCAGTAGACTAGCGGGAAATTCTTTACCGATGACCGCCAAGATCTGTAACAGGTCCTTCGCCTCGGGGTCGAGCCGATCAATCCGCGATGCCAGTACGCCCTGTACGGTCGGGGGAAGCTGAATGTTGGCGACATCGCCGACGAGGAATACGCCGTTCGGGTCGCGGGCCAAAATCTCTTGCTCGAACAAGGCACGCACGATCTCTTCGATGAAGAAGGGATTGCCTTCAGTTTTTTCTAGGATGAGGCGTTTCAGAGAGTGCAGGGGCGAGGGTGCGCTTCCTGCCGGGTCTTCGCCCAACAGCGTTGTCAAAATAGCTTCAGCGTCCTCTTGTTTGAGCGGGTCCAGACGGATCTGCGTGTAGTAGGTGCGGTTGCCCCAGCTGTGTTGATATTCAGGTCGATAATTGACCAGGAGCAGCACCCGTGCCGACGCCAAGCTTTCGCTCAAGAACACGAGGAAGTCCTGCGTTTCTGCATCCAACCATTGTAGATCTTCGAAGAGCAGCACGAGCGGCTGATTCAAGCTCTCGCGCACGAGCAATTGCTTCACTGCCTCAAAAATCCGTTGGCGTTTCACTCGCGGATCGACATCTTGCAAGGTGGCCGAAGGTTCGGCGATGCCGAGCAAGGAAAACAACGACGGCAACGTGCTTTCCAATGCGCGATCCAACGCCAGCACCCGACCCATCACTTTCTCGCGACGGCGGCGTTCATCATCCGGCGGGGCGATCTGGAAATAGTTCTTGAGCAGGTCAACGAGCGGCAAGTACGGATAGTTCTTGCCGTGGGCGACGGAGAAGGCTTCGAGCACGAGGCAGGCGGCTTGCGAGAGCAGTTTGAATTCGTGACAAAGGCGAGATTTGCCAACCCCCGGTTCACCCATCACGGCGACGATCTGCCCGTGCCCGGTGCGCGCTTGTTCGAGTGCGCGGCGTAGCACGTCCATTTCGTGTTGCCGACCAACGAAACGCAGCAGCCCGCGCCGCGCCGACATTTGCAAGCGCGTGCGCAGCGGCCCTACGCCAATGACTTCATGCACGTTAATCGGTTCGCTGACGCCTTTCACCCGAGCTTCGCCGAGCGGCTTAAACGCAAAATAGCCTTCGGTGAGTTTATAGGTCGAGTCGCTCGCGACGATGGCTCCAGGGGTTGCCAATGTTTGTAGACGTGCAGCGAGGCTGACCGAGTGTCCGACCGGCACATACTCAACGCGGTGGCGATCTTTATGCACTGAGCGGAGTACCGCCTCGCCGGTATTCAGTCCGATGCGGATTTGTAAATTGACGCCTTTCTCGCGGCGCAGACGCTCGGCAAACTTTTGACTCTCTTGCTGCATAAGGAGTGCGGCATAGACCGCACGTTGGGGGTGGTCTTCAGCGGCGAGCGGCGCACCAAAGAAAGCAAAAATGCCGTCACCAGTCGATTGCGCGACGAAGCCTTCGTAGCGCTGCACAGCGTCCATCATGAATTGTAGCGTGGGGTCGATAAGCGCTTTCGCATCTTCGGGATCAAGGTCTTCGATGAGGCTCATCGAGCCTTTGATATCGGCGAAGAGCACAGTAATAGTTTTGCGCTCGCCGTCAGCGGCGTGTGCTGCTTCCTGAGCGGCATGTTCGGCAAGGATGCGCTGCGCCAGATGTTGCGGCGGGTAGGGGGCTGGGGATTGGGTTTTAGGGGTTAGGGGCTGGGGAGAGGCCTTTAGTTCTCCGATTCTCTGACTCTCCGATTCTCCGGTTCCTTCCCCGCCTGTCCACACCAAGACTTTGCCATCTTCATCAGCGGCCAGTCGCTTGGCGTCAATAATTTCGCTTTTCAGATCTTCGATATAGTCGTCATCCAGGGTGAATTGTCGCTTGAGCGCACGATACGAAACGCGGCCTTCGCGTTCCACTAAGGCGAGCACCTGGGCAAGTACCTCGAAAAATTCCATCCACAGAACACACCAGACTCAGGGGGCGAGGGCAAGCGGGAAGAGGGAAAGCAAGAAAAAGGCTGAAGGCGAAACGGTGAACGAGGAATGGCAAAAGGCAACGTCGTCATTCCAGCCCTTCGGCTTCGCAGCCCGTAGGGGCGAGGTGACCTCGCCCCTGCCTTTCGGGGGAATGACGAAGCTGGGGTTGCCTCAACTGAGCGTTTTAATCTCCCACGGGTTCTTCGTGAATGCGGGTGGGTGGCGTATCGATGACCCGGCGGCGCAACCTGAGCTTCTCGGCCATCCATCGTGCTGCCGCTGGCAGACGCGTGAAGCGGGTTTCCAGGTCATCGAACAACGAGTAGGCCACTGGCGTGACCAGCAGAGTCAGCAGCAGACACATGCTCTGGCCGCCGATGATGACCACCGCGATGCCACGATGGCTTTCTGCTGCCGGCCCTTGACCGAAGAGCACGGGAAGCATCCCTGCCACGAGGGCGAGCGTCGTCATTAAAATAGGCCGCAGCCGTTCGCGGTTGGCTTGGATGATGGCTTGGTCGCGCGGAATGCCTTGGGCACGCAGGTTGATCGTATGATCGACTTGGAGAATGGAGTTCTTTTTGACGATACCAAACAAGAGCATGACGCCCAAAATACTGAAGATGGCGAGATATTGGTCTGTCATCCACAAAGCTAGGAGCGCAAACGGCACCGACAGGGGCAACGACAGCATGATGGTGATGGGATGCAGGAAGCTTTCGAATTGTGCGGCCAAGACCATGTACATGCCGATGATCGACAGCAGGAACGCGAGCTTGAAGCTATCCATCATCTCGGCGAACATCTTCCCCATACCGGTCACGCCGGTGGTGTAGCCCGGCGGCAGACCGATCTTCTGCACCTTCTCGTCGATCTCAACCAGGGCATCGCCCATGCCTTTGTCTTTCAGGTTGCCGGTCATGGTGATCTGCCGCTGCCGTTCTTGGCGGTCAATCTGCACCGGTCCGGTACCGGGGACGAGGTTGACGACGTTATCCAACTGGACTTGGCCGACGGTCTCTGAAGGAATGGTGACGCCACGAATGACTTCGGTCTTATTGCGCGCCTCTGGTACCAGCCGCAAGCGCACGTCATACAGCTCTTCGCCCTCGCGGTAGGTGGTGATTTTCTCGCCTGCCACCATGATCCGTAACGTGGAGGCGACATCGACAGCTTCGATGCCGAGGTCGGAGGACTTGCGTCGATCAAGGTGGACTTGCAGCTCGGGGTTGCCGCCTTCGAACGTCGAGTCGATGTCTACGATACCTTTGATTTGTTGCACCTCGGTTTTTAACTTGTCAGTCAATCCCTGAAGAACGTGCAAGTCAGGGCCACGCACGTTGTAGGAGATATCTACGTTTTGCACGCCGCCACCACTGACTGGCAAAATGTTATCGACGCTGACCCGCAGTTGCTTGAAGGCTTTCACTTTCTCACGTGCGAGGGTCATGACTTCCTGTTGTGAAATCGTGCGGTGTTCGTATTCTTCGAGCTTCACGACAATGGAAGCCCGCGTGACGCTTTCGCCGACTGAGGAGCCTACGAGGGACAAGAGATGCGCGACACCAGGAAGCGGGCGTATTTCGCGCTCGATCTCTTGAGTCACGGCATCGGTCTGTGCCAGTGAATATCCTGGTGGTGTCTTGATGTTAATCTCGAACTCACCGCGATCATCCTGCGCCATCATACTGGTGCGCACGTGTTTCCCGATCCATGGCGTAGCCAGGAAGAGGCTGATGACAATGCCCACGATGACCCAGCGGTGCCGCATGGACCAGAGCAACATCGCAGTATAAGCGCGATCCACCAGACGATAGAAAAACGACTCGCGTGACGAGTGCGCATGTCCAGCCAGCTTCTTAGGCAGGAAACGCGAGCAGAGCATCGGTGTCAGCGTGAACGCCACGAGCAAGGACACCAGAATGGAAAAGGCCATGGTGAAGCCGAAACTGCTCAACCACATCCCTACCGTACCTTTGAGAAAACCGACAGGAACGAAGATGACCACGAGCGACAAGGTTGTGGCGCTCACGGCCAACCCGACCTCTGCTGTCGCGGCACGTGCAGCATCGAAAGGGTTCATGCCCTTTTCTTCGATGTAGCGGTAGATGTTTTCCAGCACGACAATGGCATCATCAATGACGATGCCGACCGCGAGCGTGAGGCCCAGCAGCGTGATGCGATTAAGCGAATAGCCAGCCGCCGCCAGCAAGGTGTAGGTGGAAATAATTGCCACCGGAATCGATACTGCGGCAATCAGCGTCGAGCGCAAGTTGCCGAGGAAGAAAAACACGATAATGCTAGCGAACAAGGCTCCGAGCCACAAATGTTTCTGCACTTCATTGACCGACTCGCGGATGAAGTCCGACTGGTCGCGGGTAATCTCGACCTCAACTCCAGCAGGAAGGAGCTTGCGTACCTCAATCAGACGCTCGCGAACTGTATCCACGGTCTCGACCGTGTTCGTGCCCGACTGCTTGCGCAAAATCAACGACACGGCGTTCTTGCCATCAAAGCGCGACATCGTGCGTGGTTCGACCACGCCATCTTCCACGCGGCCAATATCGGCCAGTGTGATCGGCGCTCCACGATGCGAAGTCACGACGATGCTCTCGAACTCGCGCACTGACTGCACGCGACCGAGGGTACGGATAACCGTCTCACCGGTGTCCTGGGTCATGCGACCGCCAGGAAACTCGACATTCTGCTTCGCCAGGGCTTCGGCCACTTTGCGCATCGGCAGGTTGTAGGCTTTGAGCCGTTCCGGGTCGATCAACACCTGAATCTCACGCTTTTGCCCGCCAATAATGGCAATTGCACCTACGCCGGAGATCGACTCTAGCGGCTCTTTGACCTTCTTTTCGGCAATCTCCGTCAGTTCTTTTAAGCCTTGAAAACCGGACACCGTCAGCGTCAGGATCGGGGTAGCGTCCACGTCGAACTTCTCGACGATGGGCGGGTCGGCGTCATCTGGCAACTTCGCCAGCACCGACCCGACTTTGTCGCGGACCTCCTGTGCAGCGACGGCGAGGTTTTTCTCCAAGTGGAACTGCACGACAATCTGCGAGAGTCCTTCCCGCGTCACCGAGCGCAGCTCATCAATCCCGCTGACGGTATTGATGACCTCTTCAATAGGTTTGGTGACCTGGGCTTCCATCTCTTCCGGCCCGGCACCGGGGAGCGTGGTGGTCACTGTCACCACCGGCATCTCCACTTTGGGAAACAGATCGAGTGTCAAGCTTTCATAAGAAAACCACCCGGCGACGACTAAACTGCCCACCAGCATGGTGGCGAACACCGGACGACGAACACAGACATCAGCGAGAATCATTGGACCTCCGCTCCCTGGAGTTGCACTTTCATACCGTCAGCGAGCCGATCTACCGAAGACACGACGATCTGCTCGTTCTCGGCCAGCCCTTCCGCGATTTCGACGCTGTCACCTTCTTCGATTCCCGACTTGACCTGACGCGAAGTCACGATGTTGTCTTTCACTATGAAGATGCGCTCCACACCGGCGAAGCGGTATAACCCGGAGCGAGGAATGAACAACACGCTCTCCTCACCCATGACGCCGGTGACGTGGGCAAAATAGCCTGGACGCAGTTTGCCTTCAGGGTTGGGAATCTCGGCTTCGACCAGCAAACTGCGGGTGGCATGGTCCACGCCAGCAGAGATACGTGTCAAGGTGCCGTTAAACTTTTCTCCAGGTAAGGCATCGACTTCGATGTGCATAGTCAAGCCGATCTTCGCCAGCGCGGCGTAGCGTTCCGGCACCGGCACGCGCAGTTTGAGTGGGTCCACAACCACAACTTCAAAAAGCTTGGACGAGGCCGCGAGATGCTCGCCAGGATTGACGAAACGCTGCTGGATAAACCCATCGACCGGCGACACCACGCGCGTGTCACGCAGCCGCTTCTGTATCAGAGCGAGGCTTTTCTCGGCGGAGCGTACTCCGGCCTCAGCCACCTTGTAATCGGCCTCGGCAGCATCGCGTCGTTGCGGTGGAATAATCTGCTCGGCGAACAATTGCTGGGCGCGTTCGTGTTCACCTTGAGCACGAATGTGGGTCGCCTGCGCCTGCTTCACCACACTCTCAGCAGCATCGACTTGTAGTTCCAACTCTTCGCGCTCCATCTCAGCCAGCACCTGACCGGCTTTCACCTTATCGCCGAAATCGACGAGCACCTTGTCCGCATAGCCAGCGAGCTTATTGGCAAGAATCACGCTCTGCTTGGCAAAGAGTGCGCCTTGTCCTTGCGCCGTGCGCTGGACAGTGCGACGCACTGGCACAGCCGCGCGGACAGCAAGCGGCGGCGGTTCTGCCAAAGTTATGGCTTCTTGGGACTTGGCGGCCTCGGAGTGGGCAGAATCGCATCCGGTGAGCGAGAGGCAACTCATCATCACAGCGAGGCTGGCGAGGCCGCGCCGGACACATTGACGAGAGGCAAAGATCGAAAATGGCTGACAGGCAATCACAATATGGACTCCTTGCGAGGGAAAGATGACAGCGAGCAAGATTACAGAGTTGGCGGCTGAGGGTTCAGCACTCCGTGGAAAAAGAGATCAAGGAGGATCGTGGCGTCGGCTTCGGCTGAGCGTGTCGAAAGGCCCAGCGTCCGTTGCTGAAAGCAGCCACGGATCGCCTCGTTCAAGGCAAAAGCCGAGGCATCAACGGGATGCGAACGTAGCGCACCGCTATGCACTCCGCCTTGAATGACCTCTTCGATGAAGCGGATGTGCGCGAGGTAGAGGTCGAGCATATGCACCGCCTCGGGATTATCCGGAGCAGCGGCCAGGAAATGGCGTTCCAGCAACAGTGTTTTGAAGAAATCGCGGTTGTCATCGCCGAGCTGCAAGCTGGTCGCGACCAAGCGCGAGATTTTTTCTAACGGTGTACTGACCTCGGCCACCGCCATCCGGACTTGGCTGGTGAAGGTTTGGATACCTTGCTCGACGGCAGCCCTGAGTAGCTCCTCTTTGGTATGAAAATAGAGGTACACCGTGCCTTTCGCGATGTGAGCCTCCTCAGCCACACGGTCGATGGTAGCACCTTGAAACCCGTGGCGGGCAACCACCCGACAAGCGGCATCGAGAATTTCGCGGACGCGAAACTCGCGCAACACCTCTTCTTTAGTAGTGGCTGAATTTTTAGTCATATGACTGACTATACAGTCAGTCATGATAGGCGGTCAAGTCGTCTAAATACAAAGACGAGGCTTCTGCGAGATGTCATTCCGAAAGGCCCTTCGGCTTCGCTCAGGGTAAACTCCTCGACGAGGAATCTCAAAAGGGCAGAGACGCGGCGAGATTTCTCGCCTCCTCTACGCTTCGGCTGCTCAGAAACAAAATCTGCGACCCGAACCGGTCACTCGTGGCAGCCCGTCATTCCGGGCGAGCAGCGCGAGACCCGGAATCCAGGGGCAAAAACCTGGAGTCCCGCCTGCGCGGGAATGACGGCCAGGGGACGGGTCCCCGTTTCTGCTTCCCTGCTGAGCGCCCTGCGCTCTGGACAACTCGAAATGACAACACCCTGCATTCATACCGTGTCGTGTTCGCGCGGGAAAATCTTGTCGTATAGCCTTCTCAGCCGCTCGATTTCACGGGTGACGGCACGGGTCAGTTCATCCTGGGTGCGGCGCAGCGTGTCGGCCAAGCTGCCGGCGCTATCTTCGAGTCTCTTCATTTCCTCCGACTGTAAGGTGCGGTCGAGCGCGTTTCCCCAGCCTTCGAGCTGACGGCTGAGGTCGCGAATCACTCCCGATGCTGCCAAAAGTTGCCGTTTCAACTCGGCTTCCATCTGCGAATTGACCCCGGAGATAGTGCTGTCTGGCGGTAGAGCTGGGCCGGGTTCGTCGAAGACCACGAGTTGCAGTATCGGACGATCCGCCCCTAGAGGCGTCGCGACAAACGCCGTCGTATGCTCGCGCAAGCGCTCATGTACAGAGGGAGCCAGTGTGACACGCACCTTGGTGCTGGAAATATCTTCTTCTGGAGAAGAGAGGGAGACGACCTGACCAACGTGGTGCGTTCCTTCCTCGACTGCATCGCCAACCTGCAACCCTCTTGTTTGAGGTAGTCTGACTATCCATGTTGGTTCCGTCGTTTGGGTAGCGAAGACATTGAGCAGCCCCAGCACCACGATACCGATAAAGCCAAGGGCGAGCATTTTGAGCAGCATACGACACCTCCGTAACGAATAAGCGTGCAGGAAGAAACACGAGGAGAGAAGGGGAGTTGCCGCGAGCTGCGGTATGAGCAAGAAAGAGCCGTCCGGGCAGGGCGGCTGCGCAGGGCTTAACACTTACCAGATTGTGATGGGTGCCATGGGATCTTCATAAAATTTGATGTTCTTCAGGTCGGGATGCTGCGCCAGACGATGGGTCTTTTTCTTCACTGGCACCAAGTCCGCAATCGGCTCCCCATTCCGACAAATACGCACGAGGCAGCCCGATTGTTCGACTTCATTGAGAAGCGTAGCAAGTTGCAGTTCGGCTTCACTGGCGCTGACTGATATTGTTTTCATGACGACCTCTCCTATCGCGCAATGTAATGGAATCCAACGTCTCAAGAAAGGGACGGAGATTGCGAATTTTGGCCATTTTTAGAAGTCGCATTCAAGGGAGAGACGCCCCACCAGGGCGTCTGCACGTTGTAGAGATGCTCGAAAAAGTGTCGGGGCTTTGGACGGCTCAATTCAGCCTACAGTCCTCTGCTGCTCTGAAGGAAGAACGGAAAAACATGCATACTTTATTTATCGCTAGCGGTACGCTATCTATTATTTTATGAAACCGCAAAAAAATCTGAAACGAGGTGCGCCGCCAAAAGTGGCGGGCGGTCTTTCCAAAGTGCTCTACGTCAGAGCAAGTGACGATCTCCTTGATGCGCTCGATGCTCTTGTAGAAAAAGAGCGTGAGTCGCGGCCAGGCCGCGCCATTTCTCGGGCCGATATTGCCAGGGACCTGTTGTATCAGGCGGTTCGGACGGCAAAGCATTAACTTCTCAATCATGGAGGATAGGGGAATGCCGAAATTTTTTGACGATAGTCTGGCCCGTCGCCTCGAAGAAGTCAGGAGCATCACATCCCCCTTTGATGAGATGCGGAAGCTAGCGCATTTGACACGCTTTGACAGCGAGATAGCCGGGTTGCGCCAAGGAGCGGACCTTCTGGAACGGCTTTCTGGAGGTGCAGCGCTGGAACGCACATTGCGGAAAAATTCTCTTTCTGAGGCGTTGGAGAGAATGGACAGTCAAACCCGCGCGTTGCGGACAAAATTGGCTGACCTTCTACCTCCCCGGATTGCTGAACTCAACGCGGCCTTCTCCCACACCTTGGAAGAGATAAAACTGCCGAAGGGATTCATCGACGACCCGCTAAGAGGACTGAACCTCTATAGCGCCTCTCGGGAAATTCAAGGAATACTCACCGCGACGCAGATTGATACTGGCGTACTCGGCGTTTCGTCTTTGCTAGACCGGTATGTCGATACCTTACAGGACCTCCACGGACGAATCGCCGGTCTTTATCAGAATCCTCTCGCCAGTGTCCTTGATAAAAGTCTCCAGGAAAGCATTTTCCCGTCGCTTGCGGCGTTGAGAGACGGGATCATCAGTCCTGCGTCGGGGTTGATGATGGCTGACCTGCTTGAACGGCAGGGAATATTTACCTGGGAAGGGCCGGATAAAAGAACTCCGGTTGTTGGTTCCGCCGTTTTCTTCGCCGCGTCGCCTTCGCTTCAGTCGCTTCCCCCATCGTCACGGAAACTGCTCATCGAGTGTCACATCGACTGCTCGATTTGTGGAGACCCCATGATCGCGGAAGGGGAAGAGTGGTATTGGGAATCCCAGAGAAAACTACGAGTTTTCATCAGAATCGTCCCGATTTGTTCGGCTTGCGCGAGACGGGCAAAAGAATCGCCGGATTACTGGGATGACCACCTGACGCATCTCAAAGGAAAAGCTCGTCCGCAGCTCCATCTAATCCGGGGGAAAGGTAATGGAGGGACGGGGCCGAAGAGTCGTAGTCATCTTCGGCTGGTGAAACCGGAAGAGAATGACTAGGGCGAGAAAAGTTTCCGCAGGCTTTCTGACGGATAACGAGGATAACAGAGACAGGTTTTCACTAACGCCGAGACCCTGAGAGGCTGTTTTTCGGGAAACATTTATCCAGAGACGCGATGCACAACGACGAGACAGAAGCGAGAGAACGCTACACCCGGTTTGCCCACTACGTCGAGAACCTTCTACAAGTCTCCCCTAAACCTATCAGTCTTGTCTCCCTGAGTCGTCCAGAGCGCGGGGCGCTCAATGTCAAGGAAGAAACAAGGAGCGTCTCCCAGGCCGTCCCTCCCGCCCTTCGACTTCGCTCAGGACAGGCTCCGGCGGGAATCTAGTTTTCCTCTCCTGGATTCCGGGTCGCAGCCTGCGGCCTTGCCCGGAATGACGGGGTGCCGCGAGTATCCAGTCCAGGTCGAAGGTTTTGTTTCTGAGCAGCGGAGCGAAAGGTCTCACAGCGAGATTCTTTGCCGTTTTCACGACTCAGAATGCCAGTCGTGAGAGGTTTGGGAGTAGATTGTGGGCTTCGCCCGTTTGAGGTGCATTAAATCTTGGTCCGTCGTTGTTCATGAGACTGACTGAAGTTTCCGAACCATAGCACCAGCCAATAGCCCAACCTGCGTGTCTCTGCTATGGGACGAACACGAAAGGGACTTGTATGAAGTTTGGTTATTTTACACTGACTGATAACCCCCCGGCGTACGGTGCGCAGCGCCGCGACCCTAATCAGTTTCTCCTCGAAGTGCTGGAGGAATGTCAGGTCGCTGAGGAGTTGGGCTACTATTCGGCTTGGGTGCCGGAACATCATTTCGGCTTGTTTGGCTGCTTGCCGTCGCCGGCAGTGTTTCTTGCTCATGTCGCGGCACGCACGAAACGCATTCAATTGGCACCAGCTACCGTGCTCCTGCCCTGTAATCACCCGCTCCGTGTGGCCGAAGATTTTGCCCTGCTCGATTTGCTCAGCAATGGACGCGCAGTGTTTTCCGCCGGGCGCGGCTATGACAAGCGCGAATACGATGCCTTCGAGATTCCTTTCGCTGAGAGTCGAGACCGATTTACCGAAGGCTTGGATATCCTCCGCATCGCGTGGACACAGGAGGAATTCACCTACCAAGGGCGCTTCTATTCGTTCCCCGAGCCGGTCACGTGTGTGCCACGTCCCGTGCAACAGCCACATCCTCCTATTTACGTGGCGTGCTTCAGCCGCCCGACCGTCGAGATGGCAGCCGAACAAGGCTACCACACGTTGTTCGCACCGTTTGCTGCGGCGATGATGTTTGGCAGTGTGGCTGCTGCCGTGCAGACGTATAAGGAACTCGCCGCCAGTCATGGGCACAACGACGCTCGCGCCAAGTGCTCGTATTTCGTCAATGTGGTGGACTCGAAAGCCGAGGAGCTGGCGACGAAAGAACGGCTGCGGCTGTATCTGCATTCCATTTTGCCAGCGTTTCCTGATGATCGGGCGACCGCGCCGCCACATATCGCCTATTTCGCTGATATCGTCGAACGCCTACAGAAAATGAAAGCCGAGGATTTCGGCGAACGCAGCGTGGTGACTGGCGATGTGGAGACGTGCATCGCCACCCTTAAAAAATGCGAGGCCGCAGGAATCGAAGAGGTGATTCTCTATTTCAACTTCGGTCATCTCAGCCATCAGGAGACGCTGAAGTCGATGGAGCGCTTTGCGCGGGACGTGATGCCGCACTTTGCGTAATGGCCTTGCCGAAGAGCAGAAGAGCAGCGGCATGAATGCAAGAATGGCGGCCGCTGCCAGGAGCGTCTCTCCCGGTTTGACGCTGCCGCCCATCTGCGCCAAGATGACGCCATTATGGATACCAAACTGGAAGCCTTACTGAATCAACTCCTCGAAGCCGAGCGTGCCGGGCATGAGGTGCTTGAGGTGATGGCACGGGAGACCGCCAACCCGGAGATCAAAGCTCTCTTCACGAACTTTACCGAGATCGAAGTTGGCGATGTCAGCGTGCTCGAAGGACTCATTCGTTTGCACGGCGGCACGCCTTCGCTGCAGACCGGCGATTTCGTCGAGAAAGTCTTACGCTTACCGAGTTTCCAAGAGCAAATTGAACTGCTCTCGCACGGGCAAGCCTGGGTGGCGAGAAAAGTCGAGCAAGTGCTCGCCTTGAGTCCGCCACCGGAAGTCGCTGCCTTTCTGAAAGAGATGGCAAACCGCCACCGCCACAATATGGAATGGACGCGGGCTGAAGCTATCAAAACGTTCAACGAGTAATGGGGCGTTGCCCTTCAGCTTTTCCTCTCTCGCATGGCTCGTGTTCTTGCGCTTCTTTGCCTCACGCTCGCGTTGATCGAGATCGGTGGGCTGGCATGGCTCGTCCGGCTTGATGTCGCCACGCAGCAGTGGTTGCTCGCTCAGCGCTCCTGTGCGCTCGACTATGCCATGTTCGTCTTGCAGGATCGTGCTTTTACTGCGTTGCTCGTGCTCGGAGGAGTCGCACTCTTCTGGCTCTGTCGTGGCCGGCGGTGGCGAGAAGCCGGCCATCTTGTCCTCGTCGTGCTCGTTGGTAGTTTTCTTTGCGAACTGCTCAAGACTGGTATCGAGCGGGTGCGCCCCAGTGCCTTGCCCACATTGACCACTGGAAACAGTTTTCCCAGTGGACATGTCACGACCGCATGCCTTATTGCTGGAGCCATAGGCTTCGCGCTGTGGCACGCACGTCGTTCGGCGTTCAGCCGTGTTGCCGTCTGCGGGTTGCTGAGCCTCTTGGTCGGAATCGTGAGCTGGCAACGGCTCTATTTCGGGCATCATTGGCTGACCGATATCGTCGGGAGCCTGCTCTTATCGGGCGCGTGGCTGAGCTTTGCGTTGTCGCACGCGCGATGGTTTGCTGTGACTCGTCCGGCTCTTTGCGTCGCGGCCGCTCTGCTCACCAGCTATCTCGCGTTATATTACTATCCCGGGCTGCGCGTTGCGCTTCCTACTGCCCATCTCCTCGATGCGGCACCTGTGTTTGCTGTGACCTTTGGCCCGCAGAAACAGCACAGTCTCTTTCAGGAAGGATGGGGAGCTGACGCACAGGAAGGGGTTGGAGCAGTCACCTGGATTGCGCGGGAGGAGGCAGGTCTTGAAGTGTTCTTGCCACATGTAGGAACCTATCGTCTCGACCTGACGCTGCGGCCGCTTCTTCCCGCACCTGCCTTTGCCTGTTTTCCGCTCGACGTGACGCTCAACCACAACCACCTTGCTTCGTTACTGCTCTATCGTGGCTGGCGTCAGTACACGCTGTCTCTCGATGCGCAGTGGGTTACGGCGGGGAAAAATACGCTCGCGTTTCGTGTGGGCGAAGCATTCCCCGAGGCTGCCGATGCACGGACTATCGCATTTCATCAGCTTCGTTTCTCGACGGTCTCTCAGTAGCCGTATGGCCAGTTTTCCCACGTGTGCGGCCAGTGCTGTTCTTTTCCTCACAAAGAAGCACGGCACTTTTCCTGCTACATGTTTTCTCTTAGTCTTCTCGCTTTCTTGTTAAACAATGGGAGTAACGCAGCCTATGACGAATCTGGGAACGGTGATGGTGGCGGATGACGAAGCCTTGGCGCGGCATAGTCTCGCCGAAGCCCTGCAAGATGAGGGCTACCTCGTCTATGAGGCGGCGGATGGTAACGTAGCCTTGCAGGTCTTGGAAGAACGAGAGATCGACGTAGTTTTGTCCGACCTGAAAATGCCGGGGCTCGACGGTCTCGCTATTTTGCAAAAGGTCCGTGAACTGTACCCACAAACCATGGTCCTCCTGATGACGGCCTACGCTTCCGTAGAAACTGTCATTGATGCCCTACGGTTAGGTGCGCAGGATTACTTACTGAAACCGCTCTTGCTTGATGACGTCATGAATAAAGTGCGCCGCTTGTTGGAACACAAGCAGCAAGCCTGGGAAGTGCAGCTGCTTCGCCGCGAGCTTGCGCGGCGCTTAAGCCCCGATGGCCTGATCGGCAACAGTCCGGCGATGCAAGAAATCCTCACGCTCATTGCCAAAGTAGCGCCGACCAATGCCACGGTGCTGATTGCTGGAGAAAGTGGCGTGGGGAAGGAGGTAGTTGCTCGTGCGTTGCATGCGCAGAGTGTGCAGAAAGAGCGCGTCTTTCTGCCGGTCAACTGTAGCGCGATTCCAGAAACGCTTCTGGAAAGCCAGCTTTTCGGTTATGTGAAAGGTGCATTCACCGGCGCTATGGGCAATCAAGACGGCTTATTCCAACGCGCCCGTGGCGGCACCATGTTTCTTGACGAGATTGGTGAACTCCCGCTGACGCTTCAGCCCAAGCTGCTACGGGCGATCGAGGAAAAAGAGGTGTTGCCGGTCGGAGCCACCATCCCCGTGAAAACTGACATCCGGCTCTTGGCCGCGACCAACCGCGACCTCAAGAAAGAAGTAGAAGAAGGGCGATTTCGTGAGGACCTGTACTATCGCCTCAACGTCATTCAATTGACGATTCCGCCGCTGCGGGAACGTCGGGAAGATCTTCCGCTCCTCGTCGATTACCTCGTGCGCCGCCACAATCGTGAGATGAACAAATCGTATAAAGGTCTGGAAAATGCGGCGATGAAGATGGTGTTAGCACTGCCGTGGAAAGGCAACATCCGCGAATTAGACAATGTCCTCGAACGCGCCATGATTCTTGGTAATGGCGAATGGATTACGCTGGCTGACTTGCCGCGCACGGAGGCACAAGCGGCGGTGGATGTCCGCCTCCTTGGCGACAACCTCAAGGAGGCGCTACAAGCTTATGAAAAGAACCATGTTGAAGCCGTCCTCAAGAAATGCACCGGTGATAAGAAAAACGCGGCGGAGGCCCTCGGCGTCAGTCTTTCTTCGCTGTATCGTAAGCTTGAAGAACTTGGTGTTCAAACGGACAAGAAAGGGCAAATATGAAATCGTCCAATAGCGAAACGAAGACACTCACTGACGTGGCAATGCCAACGCACGCACCCGATGCCGCCGGTGCGCTTCCGTGGCGGCGGCTGCTCGTCCCGGTAGACTTTTCTGTATCGTCGGATGCTGCGCTGCGCTATGCCGTGCAGCTTGCGCAGGCAAATGGAGCGACGCTACATGTCTGTCACGCGATCCCGTATCCGCATATGTTGGATGCCTTGTTCGAGCGCGGCTTAACGCCTGAGGAAACCCTGCTGCGCATTCGCCGCAAAGGGCGTCTTCATGTACAGCAACTCCTCGCCTCTACTGGCTTCACCGGTACCGTGCGCTTCCATTTTCAAGAGGGGGACTCGGGAGGTACGATCCTCGCCTGGGCAGACAAGCTCAAGCCGGATCTCATTGTGATGGGGACGCACGGGCACCGTGGTGCAGCACATTTTTTCCTTGGCAGTGTGGCTGAATCTGTGGTGAGGCAAGCGCCGTGCCCCGTGCTGACATTGCGGGCGGCACCAACAGAGAAAAAAAAGTAGGGCATTGCGCTGCTCCTGCAGCAAACCTCTAGAGCCGCTCCGCATCACCTTATCTGGAACCCTCACCCTGTCCCTCTCCCTGCCAGAGAGGGCGGGACGAGCGCAACGAGGACGGGTGAGGGTAAACGCAATCGCACACTTCTCTAAGCGGCAGCTTGCAGTGACCGCGCGACTAGTACTGGACAGGTCGCATGACGAACAACACGCTCGGCCACACTTCCCAAGAACACGTGGGCCAGTCCCGTGCGTCCATGCGAACCCATCACGATCAGATCAGCGCGGCACTCGTTGGCAGCCGCACAAATCTCGTGCACAGCCTCACCCATGACCACTTTGGTTTCGACCGTGACTGTGCTCACACCCTTTTTGGCGGCGGCTGCCTTGAGCTGTTTCTCCGCTTCAGCGAGACCATCTTGTTCCATGCGCGCGAGATCGACAGCGTACATGGTCTCGGGGTAGACGAGCGAGGACAACATCGGGGTGGCGTGGAAGAGTACGACCTTGGCGTTCCAGCGTACCGCCAGCTCTAGCGCCCAGGTGTAGGCATATTCGGCGTGTGCGGAAAAATCGGTTGGCACAAGAATTATGGAAATGTTCATAGTGCATCCTCCTGATGGTTCAGTGAGCAAAGCAGGTGCCAGCAGATTGGCTGCTTACTCCTGACGAAATTGCCAGAGTTGCGAATTGCGGGACGGTTTTTCTTGTTTGTAAGAAAAAGTTTACGTTTTCTTGTCTCTCCTCAGCCGCTTCTCAGGGCGTGGTTCTTGCTCGTTTCTTAAGGGAATTGTCCAATACGAGCAATGGAGGAAATCATGGCCAATCTCGTTTCGCCTGCGACGTTAGATGCTTTACTACCCGCCGAGATGGCCAAACGTGCCGAGGAAGTTGGGGTGCGGAAGTGCGGCCTGCCGTTCTGGCCCCTGCTGACACTGGCGGTCTTGGCTGGGGCGTTCATCGCGCTCGGCGCACTGTTTTCGACGACCGTGAGTGCCGGCACAGCTGGCGTGCTGCCCTTTGGTGTTGCCCGGCTATTGGCCGGTGTAGTTTTTTGCCTGGGGCTGATCTTGGTGATTCTTGGCGGGGCCGAGTTGTTCACCGGCAACGCCTTGATCAGCATGGCGTGGGCAAGCAGGCGAGTCACCTCTCAGCAACTCCTCCGCAACTGGGGCATTGTGTATCTGGGCAACCTACTCGGCGCGGTAATGACGGCGCTACTCGTCTACATCTCCGCGCAGTACACTTTTGGGAATGGCGCAGTTGGTCTCGTTGCGTTAGAGATTGCGCGAGCCAAAACCTCGCTTGGATTTTTGCAAGCGATCAGTCTCGGTCTTCTTTGCAACGCGCTCGTGTGTTTGGCGGTGTGGCTCTGTATCGGCGCGCACAGCACGACGGATAAAATCTTGGCGATCCTCTTCCCTATCAGCGCCTTCGTCACGGTAGGATTCGAGCACAGTGTCGCCAACATGTATTTCATCCCGCTCGGGCTGTTCATCACGACTGACGCCGCGTTTCTTGCGCACATCGGGAAGAGTGTGCTGGATTACCCGACACTCACGTGGGCAGCCTTCCTCTGGACGAATCTGCTTCCGGTCTCCATCGGCAACGTGATTGGCGGTGTTGGGCTGGTAGGGCTTGTGTATTGGTTTGTCTATCTCCAGCCGGATGCGAACGCGCCTACGACGCGCTGACCGTTGCCGCTCCCGCGTGGCGAAAGAACGTCACCAAAATTGCGATCTCAGGGTCAGCTTGGACGCTGTGGATGACATGTGCATCCACCGGCACGACGACCCCGGGCGTGAGTGGATACTCGCGCCCGGCCACTCGTAAGGTTCCACTGCCGAGGAAGGCGTGAATGGTGATAGGAAATTTCGTGGAGTGATCGTCCAAAAGTGCGCCAGCCCGCAGACGAATCACAACGAGCTTACGCCACGTGTCCTCCCACACAGGTGTGACCTCACGCATTTTCCCTTCGCCTATGGTTGTGGGAAGGCTGCTCGCTTCGTGCATCATGTGACTCCCTTCACTCGATCATCTTTCCTGTACCTGTGTTTATTAGTGTACTTCAACCTGCACCTTTTTACTCTCGGTTTGCTGCGGTGTGGGCATAGTAATCTCCAGCACGCCATTTTTATAGCTGGCTTTGACTTGATCGGCATTCACACCTTCTGGCAAAGGGATAGTGCGAGAAAATTTGCCGTACTCGACCTCTCGGTAGAAATAGTCTTTCTCTTCTTTTTTCTCTTCGTGTTTGCGCTCGCCTTCGACGGTTAGGCGATCACCGGCAATCGAGATCGAAATCTCCTTCGGGTCGATACCCGGCAAGTCGGCTTTCACGATGAGATTGCCATTCTCCGTGCGGCTCTCAATCGCCGGCGACCAAGGTTCGCCGCCCCAGAACGAACGGTTTTCCTCCCGATGGCCGAAGAAACGCCCGGAGAGACGCTCGAACATCTCTTCCATATTCCGTTGCAACTTCTCCAGCTCCTGACGTGGTTTCCACGGTGTAAGTGCTCCCATATGGCACCTCCTTAGCTTGTTTCTGGAGGGAGCATTCAGCAAGGCGCTTGCCAAAGAGAGGCGAGCGAAATTTCTGTATTTTTGCCAAGATTACAGGTTGCGACTGGGTAGTGTTTTTCATTCTCGCGATTTTTGTCTTCTTTCCTTCTCAGGCTTGCGAACCTTCCGGGTTTTTCGGCAGTGGTGATGAAACGAGAGGCGCACTGTCCTTTGGCATCGCCTTTGCGCACAGACGAGACTGAGAAGATGCTATCGTCCTGCACCGGCAGAGGCACGGACAAGAGAGGAAGCCTATGACAGTCGAGCGCGTGCTTATCATGGGAGCGGCGGGAAGAGATTTCCATGTCTTTAATACATACTTTCGAGACAACCTCGCGTATGAGGTTGTAGGGTTCACGGCGGCGCAGATTCCTGGGATTGCCGACCGGTCGTATCCTGCGGCGTTGAGTGGCGTTCGTTATCCACGAGGACTCCCTATCTATCCTGAAGGGCAACTCGAGACCTTGCTTCGCCACGAGCATATTGACCAAGTCGTGTTCGCCTATAGCGATGTGACGCATTTGACGGTCATGCACGCGGCTTCTCGGGTATTAGCCTGTGGTGCGGATTTTCGCTTGCTTGGACCGGAGCACAGCATGCTTGCCGCGACGAAGCCGGTGGTGTCCGTGTGTGCTGTGCGGACTGGGTGTGGAAAGGGCATGGTGGTGCGTCGTTTAGTCTCACTCCTCCGGGTACGGGGGCTTCGTCCGGTGGTAGTCCGGCATCCTATGCCCTACGGCGATCTGGCCCGACAGGCGGTCCAGCGCTTCGCTCGCCTAGAGGATTGTGATCGACACGAATGCACAATCGAAGAGCGGGAGGAATACGAACAGCATATTCGCTCTGGTGTCGTCGTCTATGCTGGCGTCGATTACCAGCGCGTTTTACGCGCGGCGGAAAACGAGGCGGATATCATCCTTTGGGACGGCGGCAATAATGACTGGCCATTCTTCCGTTCCGATCTGGAAATTGTCGTGCTTGATCCGCACCGCGCTGGGCATGAACTGCTCTACCATCCTGGCGAAACCAATCTGCGCCGCGCCCAGGTGCTGCTGCTCAATAAGATGGACTCGGCACCTCTGGCCGGGGTGTCTCGCGTTCTGGAGAACATCGCCCGATTCAACCTCGCAGCTCCTGTGATTCAAGCACGGTCGGCAATCGTGGCGGAGCCGCCAGAACTGATCAAGGGCAAACGAGTGTTGGTGATTGAAGATGGGCCAACGCTCACCCACGGAGAGATGAGTCACGGAGCTGGAGTCGTTGCCGCGCAGCGTTATGGTGCTGCTGAGATTGTTGATCCGCGCCCTTACGCACGAGGCAGTCTTATTGAGACATTTGCTCAGTGTCCGTGGATTGGCTGTGCCTTGCCGGCCATGGGATACTCCTCTGCCCAGCTCGCGGACCTTGCTGCCACCATAGCCGCCATTCCCTGTGACTCCGTTGTGATAGCGACGCCAGTCGATTTAACTCGTCTTATGACTTTTGCGGTATCCGTGTGTCGGGTGAGGTATGAATTAGAAGAGATTGGGCACCCGAACCTTGCTCAAGTCATGACGCGGTTCCTTGATGAGCGGGCGCAATCATGAAGCCCTCACATGAACGGATCGTTATTGCTCTAGGAGGAAACGCCTTACTACGCAAAGGTGATCGCGGGACTGCGGCTGAGCAGGCCGAGCGGAGTCTCTCAGCGGTGACGGCAATTGCTCCGTTGCTGGTTCCCGAGCGGCAAGTGGTGATTACTCACGGCAACGGGCCGGTGGTGGGACAGATCTTGCTGCGTCAGCAGCTTGCGCAAGCGAGTGTGCCGCCCATGCCGTTAGATGTTTGCGGTGCCGAATCACAAGGCACTATCGGCTATCTGCTTGAATGCGCACTGAGGCAAGTGTTGTTGCAACAGGGGCGGCAGTGTTCAGTGGCGACGCTTTTCACCTTGGTCGAAGTCGATCCACAAGACCCGGCGTTTGCACACCCCACAAAGCCCATCGGACCATTTCTTTCCGAAGAAGAAGCGCACGAGCTTGGCCGTTCAGTTGCCGTGGCGCGGGATGCCGACCGGGGCTGGCGTCGCGTGGTGGCGTCGCCCGCTCCACGATATATTCTCGCAAGCGCGGCTATCGACGCTCTGCTCGGAGCCGGGATTGTGGTGATCGCCTTGGGCGGTGGTGGTGTACCGATAATGCGAGATCCCGAGCAACGACTCAGCGGTGTCGAAGCCGTGGTAGACAAGGATCTTTCTTCGAGTCTTCTTGCCCGTGAGATCGCTGCCGATAGTCTCGTGATGCTGACGGATATCGACCACGTCTATCTCGATTTCTTGAGTCCGCAGCGACGGGCACTGCGGCGGGTGACTGCCGCTGATGCCTGGAGGCATCTCCAACAAGGAGAGTTTTTGCCGGGCAGCATGGCTCCGAAGATCGAAGCCGGCATCGACTTTCTACGAGGCGGCGGTCGTCGGGTGTTGATCGGTCTTCCTGAAGAGCTGCACCTTTTGCTTCGAGGGGAAGCCGGAACCGTGATGGTGCCATAAGTTTGTACGGGCGGTACACGTTGGGGTCTTTCAACACGGCATCTTCGACGCACCATGCCTCCAGCTTCGCGTGTTTTACCTCGAAGGTGCCGGAGCTGTCCTTGAAGAAAACGGTAATGATCTACTGTGCCGCTGGCAGCACGACCCGGAACGTTGTCCCGTGCCCGGGCGTGCTGGTGTAGCTCAAGGTTCCCCCGTGCGCGTGTACGAGTTGTTGCGCGACCGCCAATCCTAAGCCCGTCCCTTGGGTTTTGGTGGTGACGAATGGCTCAAACACGTTCATTCCAACGGGAATGCCGATGCCGGTATCGGCGACATTAATGCTGACCTGGGTGCCGTCACAGCCCGCGCTTAGCGTGAGGACGCCACCTGTCGGCATCGCTTCAACGGCATTCTTGCACAGATTCAGGAGCACTTGCTTGAGCTTTTCAGTGTCGCCGAGCACAAGCGGGATGTGTGAGGCTTGCGGGTGCCGTACGCTCACGCCTAGCGCGGCATAATGTGGTGACTCTTGCGTTACGATCTCTTGAAGGAGGGCGGAGACGTCGAGCGGTTGCAGGTCTACCGTTTGTCGCCGCGACAGTCCGCGAAACTCGTCGAGCAGGTTGGAGAGATGAGTAATCTGGCACTGTAGTCCATGCAGAGAATCATAGATTTTCTCGTCGAGGAGGGCGCGATGTTTCGCTAAGCGACGCTCTAAAAGCTGTGTGGCAATGGCCATGCTGTTGAGAGGATTGCCGATCTCATGAGCAAGTTTCGCCGAGGTCATGCCGATGGTCGCCATGCGTTCGCGATCGACTAAGCGTTCTTGCAGCCGGACTTTCTCGGAGATATCGCGAATGAACGCGGCATAACGTTCTTCGCTATCCGTGCTAATTTCCGTGACCGACAGCTCCATAGGAAAGGACTCGCCGCTCTTGCGCCGCGCTGTGACCGTGCGGATACGACCAATGGCGCGGGCTTCGCCAGTGTGTTCATAGTGGGCGATGTAGTCATCATGTTCTGCCGCGTAGGGTGCAGGCATGAGCACGTTGACTTTCTGGCCTTGCACTTCGGCTTTGCTATAGCCGAACATACGTTCCGCCGCCGGGTTGAAGCGCACGATTCGTCCCTGGCGATCCATCGATACCACGGCGTCTTGTGTGGCATTGATGAGGGCATCCGTCCAGTCTGTTGTGCCCGTGCGCGATGTGCGGGTGGAATGCGGTCGGGGTTTGCGTTGAGCCATGTGCGAGGTCGTACAAATAGCGGAAGTCTCGCTATCGCTATAGCGTTCTTGTTTGCGTGTGTTCCGCATATAGCAACATCCTCTCTGTGCGGCAAGTTGTTGTCTTAGGGCCGATGGAACTGGTGGTCCACACAAGAATCGCCTCTCTCTGGCATTTTTTCGTCAGGTATGAGACGTTGCCCGGCATGGTCGATACCCCAGAGAACAACCTCAGTACCTTGGGGCAAGGGAGAGTGTGGTTTCCTCCGGTGCTCTATGTCGCGTCGCTTAGCATTTTTATTTTGGATTGCTGCCTGTTGCCGGGAAGTAGTGCAAGTGTTTTGTACGCCATTCCCCTCGTGTTAGCGGTCGGGAGACTGCCCCGTCGGCACCTCTTCTTGCTGATGTGTACGATTGGTGGACTCGTGTCCCTGGCCTTTGTTGTGTGGGCAGTAGTGGATTTTTCCTGGCTGCTGCTAGCCAATCGCCTGCTTATAGTTGCTGCCTTGGGGGCTGTGGTTGTGGTGGTGATGCAACGTCAGCGATCCTATGAAGCTCTGCAACAATCCGAGGAGCGCTATCGCGACTTGGTCGAGAATATCAACGACATCATTTTCCGCATCGATGCCGAAGGGCGGATTCTCTATGTCAGCCCCCCCGTTGAAATTGTCGCAGGCTATACTCCAGAGGAGCTGCACGGGCACCCCTTCACGGACCTCGTCTACCCCGAGGATCTTTCCGCCATTTTGGGGAGTTTCCAGCGGATTCTTGCCGGGCAGCCTGAGCCAGTGGAAAGCCGCTTTGTGATTAAGTCCGGAGAAATACGCTGGGGCCGCACGTTTGCGCGCCTGATTGTACAAGGTGACATGCCGGTGGGGATGCAAGGTGTCATTTCGGACATTACTGAGCGGAAACTTGCGGAGGTGGAGATGCTGCGCGCACGCGAAGCCGCCGAGGAAATGGAGCGAGTCAAAAGTGACTTTCTGGCTTCGGTGTCGCATGAGCTACGTACACCGCTCAACGTTCTTATGGGCTACGCTGCGATGCTACTTGACGGAGCCTTCGGGACCCTGACGAGTGCCCAGCGCGACCCCCTCCAGCGGATCGACAAACATGCGCAGTGGTTGTTCGATTTGGTGACGCAGGTGTTGACGCTTGGGCAGATCGAAGAGCGTCGGCTGGTGGCCCACCCAGTCATGCTCCAGTTGCCGGATTTTTTTCATGAGATTGCGGTGGAGACCCGCGACCTGCAAGCACGGGCGGACCTTTAATTTGTGTGGCATATCGCTCCGGATCTTCCCGCCGTGTACACCGATCCCGGTAAGCTCAAAGTGGTGATGATGAACTTGGTGAACAATGCCATCAAATTTACCCCGCAGGGCCGTGTGACGGTTCGAGGACAGCCGTGTAACGGCGGAGTTGAGATCAGTGTCACGGACACCGGCGTTGGCATCGCCCCCGAATCACAGACGGTCATTTTCGAGGCGTTTCGTCAGGGAGACAGCTTGCCGGAGCTGCGAGTGGGCGGGGTTGGGATCGGTTTGCATCTTGCCAAACGACTGGTCGAATTCCTCGGTGGGACGATCTCCGTTGAGAGTGAAGTCGGGCGTGGCGCGACATTCCGCGTGTGGTTGCCTCTGGGCAAATCGTGAGCCCCGGACGCAGGTCGCTGGGATACTCTCCGGTGTGTCCTACTGCTGGCGGTGAGCCTGGCGTACACGGGTGCGAGCTGTGGGTCGAGGGTGGCGGGTTGGTCCTATCAATCGGACGACGTTCCGTCCAACGGTGCCCTACCCCTGGGTAAGGCATTTCTGCTAGATACAGCACACTAGGGGAAAGGGAGGGGTTATGGAGCGTATCTACCTCGTTATTCTGCATCGCCCTAAGCTGACGTTGCTGCTTCTGGCCTTGGTGACGGCGTTCTTCGCTTATCACGCACGTTTCATTCAAGTCGACAGCTCGATTGAGAGTTTGCTGCCACAGAACGATCCAGAAAAACAATACTACAACGATGTGCGGAGGCTCTTTGGTAGCGAAGACGTTGCCGTGGTTGGGTTGATTACTGACAACATCTACACCCCTCAGACGTTGCAGAAGATCAAACGTCTCACTGAAGAGTTCAAGAAGATTCCCGAGGTAAAAAGCGCGTTCAGCCTAACGAATGCGCCAGATATCGTGGCGAAGATCCTCGGCGAACCGCAAGACCTGTTGATTCCCGAACTGCCCACCTCTATGGAAGCCGCCGCGCCGATTAAAGAGCGCGTGATGGCCCAGCCCATCTATCTCAAGAACCTAGTGTCGGCTGACGGTCGTGCTGCCGCCATCAATATCATCTTTCTCGAAAGCATTACCGATAATGAATTTGTCCGCCGTGGTGTGGATGAAAAGATTCAGGCCGTGATCGACGCCGAAAATGGCGGACCGGAACAGATCTACTACACTGGGCTACCGCATTTCAAAGCCGCGTCGGCCAAGGCCATGGTGGCCGACCTGAGTCGCTTATTGCCGCTGGCACTCCTGTTAATCGTGATTGTTTTGGCGGTCTGTGTCCGTTCTGTGCGTGGGGTGGTGTTGCCGGTGCTCGCGGTATTGATGAGCTTGACCTGGACCATGGGCATCATGGTCTTGTTCGGGAGTCGTTTGAGCCTCGGCACCCTCGCGTTACCGCCGCTGTTGCTGGTGCTGGGCATCGCTTACTCCATGCATGTCATCACCGAGTATTTCGAGTTAGCGCGGCCCGGGCGTAGCGTGGCGGCGGTGCTCGTAGAAACCGGACGAAGCATCAATATGCCGGTACTGATGGCAGCGATGACCACAGTCTTGGGTTTTCTCTCGCTCTTCGCCAACGATATCGTCAGCATCCGTGACATGGGGATTTATTCGGCCATTGGCATCACCATCGCTTTTGTGCTGGCGGTCGTCTTTGTGCCTGCCGCGCTGGCACTACTCCCACTTCCTGCTCGGAAGAGTGAGACCGACGCGCCGGCTCTTACAGCAGCGTTGCGGAGGCTCACTGCTCGGGTTATTCGACATCGCCATGCGATTATTGGAGTGAGTGTGGGGGTGGGACTCCTCTCCTTGTGGCCGATTCCCTCCATTCAAGTGGGTTCGAATTTTCTCTCGATTTTCCGCGAGAGCCATCCTGTCCGTCAGGCCAGCGAGATGATCAACCGCAATCTGGTCGGCAGCATGGCCTTTTACGTGGTGATTGACGGGAAAGAAAACGACATCATGCGCCAGTGGGATACCCTGCAACGCATCAAAGAGCTGCAAGACTACATCAATTCGCTGCCAGGGGTGAACAAGACGGTGTCGCTGGTCGACTACTGTGATCTCTTCGATCAAGGCATGCGTTCGCTTCCGCCCGAAGAAGGAGCGGAGGCCGCGCCGCCGGAGCAACTCAAGAGTTTTTGGGATGAACCGGCCCGACTGAGCGATGTCATGCAGATGATCTTCTTGAATCCGAGCTATGTGACGAATGTCGTTAATCACCCCAACTATTCGCGCTCCAACATCCTCGTGCGCACCTCGTTTACGCGCCCGAGCGAAGTTGCCGACGCCGTCGAGAAAATTCATGCCTTTGCCAAGGAGCATCTGCCGCCGGCAGATTTGGTTGTGCATCCGACCGGCTCGTTGATCTTGAGTTCACGGACGGCAAGCAACTTGATCTCCGGCCAAATACAAAGCTTGGCGCTGACAGCGGCAGTGATTTTCGTCGTCATGACGCTGATGTTTCTTTCTCTCCGGGTCGGGGTGATCGCCATGATCCCCAACATGTTTCCGATCCTCATGTTCTTTGGCTTGATGGGAGCCAGCGGCGCTGTACTCAGCCTGAGCACCAACACCATTGCTTCGATTGTCTTAGGGTTGGCTGTGGACGACACCATCCACATTATGTCGCGCCTCAGTGCTGAAGTGCGGACCACTGCGGATCAAAAAGAAGCCTTGTTGCGCGCCCTGAGCACGGTAGGCAAGCCGACGCTATACTACTCGCTCTTGGTCTTTCTTGGCTTTTTGACTTTTGGCTTATCTTCATTCGTGCCAGTGCAAGAATTCGGCCTACTCTCGGCTGCAACGATCCTGTTTGGTGTGGTTGCTGAAATGGCACTGCTCCCAGCGCTATTAGCGAGCACGCCGGTCATTACTTTGTGGAACGTGCTCTATCTCAAGCTCGGTCGCGATCCACATAAGACGATTCCCTTGTTTGCTGGGTTGCGTCCGTTCCAGGCGAAGATTGTGACGCTGATGGGCGAGTTGCGCTCGTTTCCTAAAGACGAGGCGATCATTCGTCGTGGCGAGCAAGGCAACGAAATGTACGTACTCATTAGCGGTGCGGCAGATGTGTTCATTGCTGCGCCGAGCGGGAGTCGCAAGGTCAATACCTTGGCGCGTGGTGATGTGTTCGGAGAAATGGGGCTCATTCGTCGTCACGAGCGTACAGCGGATGTCATCGCCACCGAGGAGGTCGAAGTGCTGGCGGTGAACGAGCAGTTTCTGGATCGCATCAAGCGACGCTACCCGCGTATCGCCACCGAGATTTTCTTCAATTTGTCGAAGATTCTGAGCGACCGCTTGGAGCAGTCGCAACGCGGGGGAAAATAATTGTCGGCAACGGCCAGTACGGTGGCCAACTGCATGCCATTGTTTCCGTAGGGCGCAGCGTTCTGCTTCTTAGGCTAGTGGCCTGCCATACTGAGGTTGCAGGGTTCAGGTTCGTCATGCCAGCCCTTCGGCAGGCTCAGGATAAACTCCGGCTGGCATCCAGGGAGATGCAGCACTGGCCTCCTGTTCCGCCCCTGGATTCCGGGTCTCCCATTGCTCGCCCGGAATGACGTGCCCATTGTTTACCCCTCATCGCCCTATGGACGAACTCCTGGGCTCACTCCTCTTCGTCTTCTAACTCGTTTTCCAGGGCTTCCTCTTGTTCTTCGAGGCGCATGATGATGGTGCTTAGCGCCGTCTGCACCGAGTCCATCGCCTCGGTGAAATCTTCTTCCGTTGTTACGGCACCGGCGGCAACGCGTTCCTCGCAATCGCGAATGACTTCGCTGACCGCGAATTTGGCTGATTTAATAAGGCCGATCCACTGACCGACAATCGCAAGGGCGTCTTCCATGTTGTCTCCTTCCCGTTCCTGGTCGTAGCTGCTAGACTCAGGCGGTCAAACGTCCGTTGAGAACTGGGCAACCTTACCCTCTCTCGGCGACGTTTTCACTACCCTGACGAAGACAAGGAGGCTGGTATGCGACAAGTGGCAGTGATTGGTGCGGGTATGACCCGCTTTGGCAAGCATATTGATCGCAGCATGAAAGATTTGGCGCGTGAAGCTATCGAAGGCGCACTGCGTTCTGCTGGTGTGGACAAAGAAGCTGTGGAAGCTGCAGCTGTTGGCAATGCCGTGGCTGGCCTTATCACCGGCCAGGAATGTATCCGCGGGCAAGTTGTGCTGCGGGAGATGGGCATCGGTGGCATTCCGGTTATCAATACGGAGAACGCTTGCGCCAGCGCTTCGACGGCGTTTCACTTGGCGTGGCTCTACGTAGCTTCGGGTATGTATGATGTCGTGCTTGCTGTTGGCATGGAGAAGCTCTTTCATGCCGATAAGAAGCGTACCTTCCAAGCGATTGGCAGTGGTATCGATGTGGAAACTGCGGAAGAATTTGCTCGCCAGATGAGCGGCGAGCAGAGCGCTGGAGCTGGCGAGTCGCGCAGTGTGTTCATGGACTATTACGCGAATCTCGCACGACAACATATGGCGCGTTATGGCACGACCCGTGAACAATTTGCACGTATTGCGGCAAAAAATCACACCAACGGCAGCCTCAATCCTCATGCGCAGTTCCAGACTCCACGTACGATGGCCGACGTGTTGGCGACGCCAATGATCGCTGACCCTCTGACGCGCATGATGTGTTCGCCTATCGGTGACGGAGCGGCGGCGGTGCTGGTGACTTCGGCGGAGAAAGCCCGTCAGCTTACCGCGAAGCCAGTGTTTGTTCGTGCCTCCGCCTTGGGATCGAGCCAACGACATAGCGAAGGAGAGGCTGGCATCGTCACCAAAGTGGCGCGTAAAGCGTACGACATGGCGGGGATTGGTCCGCAAGACGTCCAGGTTATCGAAGTTCACGATGCTACGGCACCAGCCGAACTGTTGGTCTACGAAGAATTAGGTCTTTGCGGCGTGGGTGAGGGCGGCAAGCTGGTCGATGATGGCGTGACTGCATTGGGCGGGCGGTTTCCCGTCAATCCTAGTGGCGGACTCTTAGCGAAGGGCCATCCGGTGGGTGCAACTGGAGTGGCGCAAATTGCCGAGATTTTCTGGCAGTTGCGCGGCGAAGCCGGCAAACGTCAGGTGCCGGGTGCGCGTGTGGGTTTGACCGAAAACGGTGGTGGCGTGATCGACGGCGAAAATGCTGCTGCTGCCATCCATATTTTTACGGTGTGATGCTTTTCACGACCGGCGGGGCATCCGGGACAGTTGGTCATTCCCGGCAAGCCTGCCTCGGACTCGATCCGGGGGGCATAGGCCGCGACCCGGAATCCAGGAAAAGAAAACTGGATTCCCGCCGGAGTTTACCCTGATCCTAGCCGAAGGGCGGGAATGACGGTCACCTCCATTGGTGGCATTGGCTGAAGTTTGCTTGCGGATGTTGTGTTGGAGGTGTGATGTCGCCGCTTGTTTCGGCTCTCCTCTTGGGATTGCTCCAAGGATTCACAGAATTTCTCCCGATTAGTAGCTCCGGCCATTTGGTGTTGGCACAGAGCTTCTTGCCCGGATTCTCACAGCCCGGCGTGTTGTTCGATATCACGCTGCATCTGGGCACATTGGTGGCTGTTTGCCTCTATTTCCGGAGCGATTTGTGGTCGCTGTTCTTGTCCTTGTTTTCCGCTCAGAGCCCAGTCGCGCAGGAGAATCGGCGCCTGCTGTGGCTTCTGATCGTCGGCTCGGTACCGACGGCCGTTATCGGTTTGCTTTTCCGCAAACAGTTCGAAGCCATGTTTGATGACCTCCAGAGCGCAGGGATCTGGTTTGTGATTACTGGGCTTCTGTTGTTTGTGACAGATCGTGTCTCGACGCGTGGCCGTGATTTGCGAGCTATGACCTTGTTCGATGCTCTGGTCATCGGGACGGCACAAGGCATTTCCATCATCCCAGCGCTGTCACGATCGGGCTCGACTATCGCTGCCGGTATTTTTCTCGGTTTAGAGCGCCAGGCGTTAGTCCGCTATTCGTTCCTCTTGTCGATTCCCGCGATCGCCGGGGCATTTCTGCTCGAGGTGATTGCGCATCGTCAGGAGGCGTTGGCCGGGTTCGATCCTCTCGTCTACGGCGTCGGTACACTTGCTGCCGGCCTTCTTGGTTACTGGAGCATTGCGGTGTTGTTGCGCATGACCCAGTCGCGTCGCTTATCCGTGTTTGGCTATTATTGTGTTGCGCTTGGCTTGCTGACTCTTGTTTTGACCGCGCGGTGATATCCGTAGGCCAGAAAGAGAAAGGGCCTGTAGGGTAAAGGAGGGGAAACCTACAGGCCCGGGAGCACCGCCTCGTTGGGGAGGACTTGGCGGTGAACTGAAGAAACCTTGTGAGCCGGAATAGTTGCGCTCTCGCGTTTGGTCCGTCTCTTGATGGGACATATAATAGCAATGGAAGCAGGGTCAGGCAATATAATTTGAATTAAAATTCATTATTTTTATGAATTAGCAATGGTAATGGGAGGTGTTTATGGGTGAGTCGATCAAGATCGACTGCAATGTGGAAATTCCTATGCGCGACGGCGTGACGTTGCGTGCTGACGTGTATCGCCCGGATGACGCGAAACCGCACTCGGTCCTCCTCGCTCGTTTGCCCTACAATAAGGACCTCTCGCCGATTTCTTTGTCGTTGCTCAGCCCGATTCGTGCGGCCCGGCGTGGTTACGTGGTCGTGGTGCAAGACACGCGCGGGCGGTTCAAGTCCGACGGGCAATTTTCGCTGTTTGTCGGCGAGGCTGAAGATGGATTCGATACCGTAGCGTGGTGTGCTGCTCAACCGTGGTCCGATGGCAAAGTCGGGATGTATGGGGCCTCCTACTTCGGGGCCACCCAGTGGCTGACGGCTATGGCCGCGCCACCGGCGTTGCAGACTATCATTCCGACAATCACGGCGTCTGACTACTACGAAGGGTGGACGTATCAAGGCGGGGCGTTTCAACAAGGCTTCATCCAATTCTGGACGGCAGGCATGGCGACCGAAACCCTCACCCGTCTCGATGACGCCCCGGCTGACGCGCGGCGCAAACTCTACGGCGCTATTTTTGACATGGGCAAAACGGCAAAGTTTCCTCTTGTGGACTTTCCGCCGGCGAGCGTGCCTGGACTCATGGACCATTACCGCACGTGGTTGCAGCATCCATCGCGTGATGCGTTTTGGGAAAATGTGCGCATCGAGTCGAAGTATGAGCAGATGGAAGTCGCGGCACTCCACATCGGCGGCTGGTACGACATTTTTCTTGAAGGTACCCTGCGGAACTTTGCCGGTATGCGCACACGAGGGAAGAGTGCCCGTGCTCGCCAGCGGCAACGCCTCGTCGTTGGGCCGTGGCTGCACGGACTTTTCAATCGAATCGTCGGAGCCGTTGATTTCGGCCCAGGAGCTTTGCCGGATGCTATTGATCTCGGCGGGTTGCATCTTCAATGGTTCGACTCCTGTTTTGGTGACACTGCCGATACTGGTGCACCTGTCCGTTTGTTCGTGATGGGAGCAAATATCTGGCGTGATGAAAACGAATGGCCGTTGGCGCGTGCAGTCGCCACGCCTTTCTATCTCAATAGTGCGGGACGGGCGAATAGTCGCCGTGGCAATGGTTGCTTGGTGGCACAACCAGTCGCGCAGGAAGCGAGTGACGTGTTTCTCTACGACCCAGAACAGCCGGTGCCGACGTATGGCGGGTGTACGCTGATGCCAGGTGCACAGAGCGCTGGACCGCAAGAGCAACGTGAAGTCGAAGACCGTGAAGACGTGCTGGTGTATACCTCTGAGCCTTTGTCCGAGCCTTTGGAAGTCACTGGTCCGGTCGAAGCCCTGGTATATGCGGCGACGGATGGACGCGACACGGATTTCACTGCAAAACTGGTGGCTGTCGCACCGGATGGGCGAGCGCTGAATCTGTGCGATGGCATCGTGCGGGCGCGTTATCGCAACTCGCTGTCAAATGCTGAACTGCTGGAACCCGGGCGGGTGTATGAGTATCGCATCTTTCTCGGCTCGACGAGTTACGTGTTTGCTCCGGGGTTTCGCCTTCGCCTCCAAGTCTCCAGCAGCAACTTTCCTCGCTTTGACCGCAATCTGAATACTGGAGGGGAGTTAGGCATGGAGAGCGCTGGTCGCGTGGCTGTGCAGCGCGTAATGCATGGCGGTGCGTATACGTCCTGCGTGATCTTGCCTGTGATCCCTCAAGGCGTAACCCGCTAGGGCACGACATAGTTATCGAGCGCGGAACGCAGGGCCGCCTGGTCCTGTGCCGCGCCGAGGTGCGCATGGAGCTGCTGCCAACATCCGGGTGCCGCGAAAGTGCGGACGCCGGACTCTTGGTACATTTCCAACGCACTGGCATCGTCCTCAAAAGCGTAGACAGTACGGCCCTGGGCGAGAGGGAGGATCGTTTGGGTCAATACGTCGCGCTTGATCTCGGCATTGAGGCGGAAGTCACCGTTTGGCCGCATGAACACATGCTCAAACTGAAAGAACTGCCGTAGCCAACGTTCTGTGACTGTACGCAGCGCTTCCGGGCGTCCGGTGCTCACCACAACGAGAGGCTGGCAGCGGTTCAGACGTTCGAGGACGGAGACAGCAGTCTCATGTACCGGGTATTCGGTCGTGCTCAAGTGCTCGATGATCCAATCCCACAATTGAGGGTTGTTGTGTCCCACCAGCTCCGGCGGCGCGAAATCGTGAATCGACGGAGGATAAAAGTGATTCAGCGTGTAATCGACATCCAAGATCAACAACATGCAAAGCGCTTCCTTTTTTTGCGCGAAGGTACGGCATCATAGCATACGGGAAAGGCGGCACAGCGTTCTTCCCGAGACAACGCCGAGCTTACGGGAGTAGCGCAGTTTTCATGATATGAAAGATGACGTTCTGCTCTAGCACGCCACGCACCAAATGGGCACCGGGACCGCTGGCGTAGATGGCCACGTCTTCTCCGCCGTGGGTTTCGAGGAAGAAGGGCGCGATGCTCTCCTGCATGTAGTTCGGGGCGGTGGTGTCGGTGTTGGTGAGGTTTGGTCGCGTATACGGCTCGCTTTTATAGGTCTTCGGGGGATGGGGGAAGGTTTTGCTGCCGTGCGGTTGACTATCCGAAGCTCCGACGTGCCCTGGACCGTTGGCATAGTTTAATGTCGTGTACGGAAGCCCAAACTGATCTTTTGCTGGCTCGGTACTGTCTGGCTCGATCACTTTCCCGAGAATCGGATTGCCGCGTTTGGGATAGCCAGCCATCGTGAGGGTATGGCTATGGTCGGCAGTAACAATAATGAGTGTGTCTCGTGGATTCGTCATTGTGAGTGCCGTGCTGACCGCGCGCGACAACTCGATAGTTTCAGTTAACGCACGATAGGCGTTGCCCATATGGTGGCCGTGGTCGATCCTGCCGCCTTCGACCATGAGGAAGAATCCTTTCTTATTTTTCTTGAGCACGGTCAGCGCAGCGCGGGTCATCTCAGAGAGCGAGGGCTCTCCGCCAGCATCCGAGGCGCGATCTGCTTCGAATTTCATGTGTGAGCGCTCAAACAAGCCGAGCAGGTGGTCAGTGGCTTGCAAGTCTATAGTGTCGAGCTGCGCCTTGCTCCACACATAAGCAGCGCGTGGTTGCTCTAGCCATTTTTTGATAAGGTCTTGATCGTCGAGGCGTACGCCCTTCTCGTCCGGTTCCTCTGGATCAAGAATCCGCGTAGGCAGAAAAAAGCTGCGCCCACCACCGAGGGCGACTTCTAAACCGTTGCCATACTTGAATTCGATGAGCTGGCGAGCAATGTCGGGGAAGTTGGCAGCTTTGGCCGCGTCAGGGAGCTTTCCGTCCCATTCCCAGTCGCGATCCACTGTGTGTGCGTAACAGGCTCCTGGCGTTGCATGCGTCACCGTGGTCGTCGTCACCACACCAGTCGCAAGCCCGCGTTGTTCTGCGAGTTCGAGGATGGTGGGGAGTTCGTTGCCTTTCACCGACGTGTGATCGCCCTTGATACCATTTTGGTTGACCGAGAGAAAACGATCCTTGGTTTTGACGCCGGTGACCATAGCGGTCATGGTGGGTGCGGAGTCTGGTGTCTGCTGATTGGTGCTGTAAGTCTTCGACAAGGCCACATAGGGAAACTTCTCGAAGCTCAGAGCATTGTCCTCGCCGCTTTCTCCTCGCAGTTGGCCTTCGAGAATACGTGCGGCAGTGACGGTGGTGATACCCATGCCATCGCCAACAAAAAGGATAACATTCTTAGCTCGGCTCGCGCCGGGCTTGAGCTGCCGCGCCTCTTGTACGGTGCGTTGACCGGCAGCGTACCATTCTGCGGCAGTGGTCGGACCAGCAGCATGTGCAGAGAGCGCACTGATGAAGAAGGCAATGCAAGTATTGACCGTGAGAATGCTCAGACGCATTCGTGTCATATAACTGGTCATGGCGGGTTCTTTCTCCTATTTGGGTCTGGGCTTGCTCAGTGCCTGCCAGACAGCCTCGCCGAGGCGGCGGCGTTCACTGGAGTCGATTCCCTCGGTTGTGATTTCTTCGTCAGCCGCACGGAGAACCGTAGCCTGATCCACCGCAGGAGAGGGGTGAGGGACGAACAGCTCGATCATGCGATCTCCGATTTCGGAGAGGGCAGGGCGCAAATCCGTTGCAAGATCCAGCCCTTGTGCCCAGGCTGGAATCCTGTGGGGATTCTTGAGCATCGCTTCCTGGACCTGTTTGGCAGCGTCAATTTGCTGACGAAAGAGGGCACGTGTGGTCTCGGCGTCCGCCCCTTTTGCTCGCGCCAAGCTGGTGGCATGGGCAATCACGACGCCTTCTTGTCGCAGATCTTCTACTGGCAGATTGTGGCGTTGCTTGTAGTCGGCCACGGCTGGCATCAGTGCCAGTCGTAGATCAAGGAAAGCAAAGACTGTAGAGAGCGGAGAGAGGGGCTGCGTAGGCTTCTCTCCGAGCCAACGTTGGCGGAGACCTGGAAGAAAACCATCGCGTTCTCGATCCGCGAGCCAGCGGTCGAGCCACTCGCGCCACGGACCATCGGAGCGTCGCAGGAGATAGGCTTTACGATCACGCCCAAACGCGGGTAGGGCGGAGAGGCGGCTATGATGGGCGAGGAATTGTGGTGCCTCAAAAGAGTCGGTGAGGAGGGCATCGGCTTGGTGTTGCTCGACGAGCGCGGGCAGCTCCATGTTTTTGGGGGTGGTGAGGATCGTCGCCGTAGGAAATCGTGTCCGCGCCACTTGTTCGAGATGTCCACCAGCATTGACAGCTAGTCGGACGCCAGCCCGATCAACCGACGCCACCGAAGGAAAGCGACTGGTGTCTGCCACGAGCACCACCGCACCGGAGACCGCGTAGGGGCGTGCGAACGTCCCCCACAATAAGCGGTCTGGCCGCATTGTGACTCCGCTCATAGCAAGGTCGAACTTGTCTGCCAGGGCTGCAGCCTTGAGTTCTGACCAATGAAACCGCACGAGGTCGAGACGCACGGCGAGGTCAGCCGCTAGACGGCGTGCCATTTCCACCTCGAAGCCGGAACAGTCGTGTGGCCACTCCGTGCATACGCAAAACGGCGCGTAGTCGCCGCTCATCCCGACGCGCAGCACGCCGCGTGCGCGGATCTCGTCAAGGCTTGCGGCTGAAGCGCCTACCGGGAACCAGCAGAGCAGAATGCTCAGGGCAAAGAGAAAAAAGTGCACAGCACCGCTCCCAGTGCTTTAACGAATACCTTGATCGATGTATTCGCGTGCAAAGCGCACGTAATTATTCGCGTTCAAATGCAGGCGTTCCAACTCTTCCGGCTTGAGTGTACGGATGACTTTGGCGGGGTTGCCGACCGCCAGCGAGCGAGGCGGAATCTGCGTCCGTGGTGAGACGACTGCCCCGGCTCCGATTAAGCATTCCTCGCCGATTTCTGCGCCATCAAGAATGACTGCGCCCATGCCGACCAATGTGAAGTCACGAATCGTACACGCATGCACCACGACGTTGTGGGCAATGGACACACCATCGCCAATAATCGTGGGAATGCCACCACTAAAGACATGGACAGTGGAATTATCCTGAATGTTGACCCGTGCGCCAATGCGAATGAAACAGACATCTCCGCGTACTACTGCGTTAAACCATACACTGGACTCGGCACCGATGTGGACATCGCCGATCACATGCGCACTCTGTTGCACATAGGCGCTGGGATCAATCTGCGGGCTGATGCCGTGGTGAGCAATAATCATGGCTCCTCCGTTCTCAGCCACTGCACATACGGACAGCGGCGCACGTGGTCAAGGTCTGCGTAGCCCTCCGAGTCATGGCTTGTGCCGCTTTTGGGAAGCGTTTAAGGTCAGCCACAGGAGGGCAGCACATGCACATCCGCATTCGTTGCAGTCTGTCACTACTCGGACTTGTTCTCGCGTTCGCTACGTCTCCTGTCCTTGCCCAAAAGACCTCTTCGCGACCAGATGGTTGGCAAGGCCCGTGGCCGGGAGATTGGCAAGGCACCAAATCCGCTCCACAAAAAGAGTTGCCAGTTCCCGCACCCCAACGGACAATCCCATCTGGAAAACAAGTGATGGAAATTCCTCGGCAGCAAAGCATGCCGCCTGCCCCGCGCCAACAAGCGGAAATTCCTCCGCATCCGCAGTCGGAAGGCCCTCGCCCCACGCAGTTCATTCCTGTCACGGTCACCGACCGACTCGGTCGCTACGTTGCCGGCCTCCAACCTGGGGATTTTACCCTCTACGAAGATGACGAAGCGCAGCGGATTACGTACTTCAACACCGGCGAAAAAGAACCCATCAGCATGGGACTGCTCATTGATACCAGCGGCAGCATGGAGCCGAAAATCAACCATGCACGGGTCGCATTGCGCCGTCTCATTGATGATGCCGTTCGCCCGCGCGACGAGATCTTTCTTGAAGCCTTCAGCACTCGCCCGGTGCTCTTACAAGATTTTACTGACAGCCGTCTCCTCTTGGCACGTGCTCTCGGCATGTTGCGCCCAGCAGGAGGAACGGCATTGTACGACGCCATGCTGGACGCCTTACCACGCGTTCTTCGTGGGCAAAACCTCAAGAAAGCCTTGTTCGTGATTAGCGATGGCGATGATACCAACAGCTTCAATTCGCTAGAGCAAACGATTCTTGCGGCACGGCGTGCTGGAGTTTTGATTTATGCAGTGGGGATTCAAGGGTTTGGTGGTGGTCCGGTGAACTTGCAGCTTGGTCCATTCTCGCTCGGGAGCAGTCGCGGGGTGGATGATGCCCGAGGGGCACGTATTCTCCAAGAGGCAACGAGTCAGACTGGCGGCACTCTTTTTACGTTAGGCCGTAGCGACATGATGGGCACCGATTCGGTGCTCGATAAAGCGATCCGTACCATTTCCCGTGAGCTACGTTCTCAATACAGCTTGGGTTACACGCCCACAAAACGCGGCAACCAGTACCGGAACGTGCGTGTCACCGTACGCCAAGCAGAGGCTGAACAACTGACCGTGCGCACGCCCAAAGGCTATGCTGTGGATGGCGAGAAGCGCGTGGTCGAAACCGGACGCTGGTAGGGCTTTCGGGCGTACTGCCAGGTCATCTTTGCTGGCTACTTCTTATTGCGAAAGAAGTGTTCCCTCACCTTTTCGCGGTCGAGGGGGGTCGTTGCAAAGGTGTCGAACACACTGGCAATGGCCTGAATACAGCGCACGAAATCTGGCCAGACCGTTGCCGGACCGTTGAAGGTAAGATTGACGGTTTCCACGCCGGTATGCGTATGTTCCGAGCCGCCAGGCTTCGTGCTTTGGACATCGAAGGCACGCACAGGGGCGGTCACGCGCAAATGGAACACATCGGAGGCCTCGGTACCAACTGGGCGTCGCAGCTCCATCTTGAGTTCGCTCTCGCCACCATCGACTTCCACGATATACCATTCGCCGGGATAGGCGCTGGAAACTTTGAGTTGTGGGACTTTTTCTTCTGTCTCAGCCATATTTCCCCCTTGTGCTCCGCGCACAGTTTACGACTTGCTGCGAATGCCTCAATGGTATGGATGCACGGGCAGCCTGAGGTCAGAGAAAAAAAGAAAGGCCCCCAAAGAATGAGGGCCTTTCGAGATGAGTGTTCCGCCTAAGGAGCCAGTGAAATGAAAGTGAACTTACTTCTTCTTTGCGGGAGCTTTCTTTGCCGGTTTCTTTGCCGCGGCTTTTTTCGCTGCCATAGAGACCTCCTAGTGATTAAGGCTGCCAAGGGGGTCGAGACCCGAGCAACGCAGGGTTGCTTGCTGGGATTCTCGATCTCCTTGGCTACCCGTGGGTGTTTAAGGGAACCCCTACAACGTACAATTGAGCCCTAGGCGGAGCCCATACGGCGTCTATCTCTAGCAAACCCCGTCACTGCCGTCAAGATAGAAATAGTATTTGGGAAAAGTTTTTTGGAAAAAAAGTCCTTTCCGGACAGAGGGTTCATGGACTTAAAATGCTGTTGCTGAAAAACGCTTGGCCAAATTAGCAGTGTGTTCTACTCCTGCGCAAACGGTGTCACATATTTTTTGACGAAACAGAGCAGTTTGTGAGATTATAGGTATTGACCCTGCAAAGGGAGTTCGCTAGTCTGCTCAGCGCATGGAGACGTCCGGAGTTGTGGGAACCCCGCCGTCTTGAGCCAAGGCCCGAATGACAACATTCGGGCCTTTTTCGTTTATTTCC
>SYOC01000191.1 GCA_005804965.1 Pseudomonadota bacterium | reverse complement strand
CGGTCGGCTTGTGGCTCGCGGAGGCACGGAGGCGCAGAAGAAAGCGCTTCTTCCTGCTGTAGTCGAAGGAAAACTGAAGCTTGCGTTTGCGCAGACCGAGCGTGGATCTCGCTACAATTTGGCGCATGTTGCGACCCGCGCCACAGCGTCAGCCGGTGGCTATGCCCTGAACGGAGAAAAGTGCGTGGTGTTGCATGGTGCTTGCGCCGATAAGCTGGTGGTCTCGGCGCGTACTGCCGGGAACGATGCCGATGCGAACGGCATTAGTCTGTTCCTTATTGACCGCAACGCGCCTGGCGTGTCATTGAAAACCTATCGCACCGCAGACAATTTGCGTTCCGCCGATGTGCTGCTCACCAATGCGACCGTGCCAGCCGATGCTTTACTCGGCCAAGAGGGAGCAGCCCTGCCACTGATTGAGGAGGTGGTAGATTATGCGACTGCGCTGTTATGTGCCGAAGCTGTTGGTGCTATTCACTTCGCTAACAGTGCAACTTTGGAGTACCTCAAGACGCGCAGACAATTCGGTGCCCCCATCGGCTCGTTTCAGGCGCTGCAACATCGCATGGTTGATATGATGATTAGCTACGAGCAGGCGAAATCGATGGCATGCTTGGCGAACGTGAAAGTCGATAGTGCAGAGGCCGCCGAGCGTAGGCACGTGATTTCAGCTGCGAAAATTAAAATCGCGGATGCCTGCCGCCATGTCAGCCAAGAGTCTGTGCAATTACACGGCGGTATGGGAATGACCGAGGAGTTGAAGGTCAGTCATACCTTCCGGCGGCTCACGGTTATTGCGCAAACCTTTGGTGACGCCGACCATCATCTCGACCGTTTCGCCGCGAGTGCGTAAAACGTACATGAATTGTCCCGCCGTCTATGGGAACACGACTCTTGCTGCGTGTCGGTGCAACGCTGGGATTAGTACTCGTTGCGGTGGGCGCTTTTGTCCCTGCCCCTCGGCATTTTCCTCCCGGTACGGCAGCACTTGTCAATGGAACATCTCTTCCCACCTCGGAGCTGAGGCTGGCGCTGGCCCGGCTCTATGGTAGCGACACGGCGTCTCCCGAGCAACGCGCTGAGGCGCTTCATTACCTTATTGATCAAGAACTGCTCGTCCAGCGTGGCGTCGAGATCGGCCTGCTGGAGTCAGATCATACGATTCGCAAGAGCATCGCGACGGCAACGATTGACGCTATCGTCGCCGAGGTGCTGACGCAGGAGCCTTCCGAAACTGCACTCCGCGTCTTCTATGCGTCGCACCTGTCGGTGTTCTCCCTGCCAGCGCGTCTTCGCCTTCAGCAGCTCCTTTGCCACGACGCCAGCAACATTGAGAACGCTCGTGTGTGTGCTGAACACACACACGAGGCGCTTACACAGAGGATGGAGATCGCAGACGTGTCGGAGCGCTTTGGTGCTGCTCTGGATACGTCTCTTCCCGACGCATTGACGCCGCTTGCTGTCGTGCGACGGATGCTTGGTCCGACCTTGAGCGCGAGGGTGGAGGCAATGCAGGTTGGCGAAGTTTCAATCGTACCAACCGACGCAGGCTATGCGATCTTTCGTGTCGTAGACAGGCAGGATGAACGGCCGCAACCGTATGAAACGGTGCAGTCTGAAGTGCGGGCTGAATACCTCCGCCGTCGGCGCGATGACGGCTTGCAACAGGCTCTCGACCAGTGGCGAGGCGAAGCTGTGCTTGTCCTGTCGCCAAAAGCGCCGCAACTGAGTAGGCTCGACGAGGGTGAAAGCTAAGACGCTGAAGCGGGGAGATCTCACGAACACGATTAAAGGAGGAGAGCCGTATGGGCATGTATGATCGGCAAATCTTGAGGACGACGAGGGTTGCTATCTTGTGTGGAATACTGCTGACGCTGGCATTTGCTAGCGGGTCCACAGCGGAAGAAGCGAGCGAGCGAACGCATCCCGGGTATATCCCCGATCCCAACGGCTACTGGAAAGGCGATCCGTTCGATCCCGGAAAAGTTGGGACAACCCGTACGCCGCAAGCCACGGTCAATGCGCGAGATGCCGAGCAACGCACGGCTAAGAAAAAACTCCACGTCGATAATGCCAAACAGATCTTATTTGGCGATATGCACGTCCACTCGACATATTCTGTCGATGCCTTTCGTTTTAGCCTGCCGCTGATTCAAGGCTCGCGCGGGGCGTTTCCTCCTGCCGATGCGTGCGACTACGCGCGTTATATCTCGCAGCTCGACTTCTATTGGATGACCGACCATGCGGAGGCCTATACGCCACAGCACTGGAAAGACTCGGTCGAATCTGTCCGGCAATGCAACGCCGTGGCCGGAGACCCGAAGAACCCTGACCTCGTCGCGTTTATTGGCTGGGAGTGGACGCAGATGGGCGAGACGGCCAAAAACCACTATGGCCATCATAACGTGTTCTTCCGTGACACCGAGCCGGACAAAATTCCTTCGCGACCGATTGGAGCCTCAGGGCGAGCAACGACGACCTTGCGCAGGCAATTCGGCCAGCTTGGTGGCAAAATCGCGGCGGCGGACAGTACGAATCGCTCGTATTACCAGGCGTTCGGCAAGTTTGTGAAAGAGATGGGGACGACGCCCAACTGCGAAGAGGGCGTGAACTCACGGCAGTTGCCGAGCGATTGCTTTGAGACGGCGGCGACTCCTGGCGATCTTTTCAAGAAGCTCGACGAGTGGGGATTCGATACGATGGTCGTGCCGCATGGCAGCGTCTGGGGCATTTATACCCCACCGAATTCTTCGTGGGACGTGCAACTGGTGAAGGGGCAACATGACGCGGAGAAGGTGAAACTCATTGAGGTGTACTCTGGCCACGGTAACTCGGAGAACTACCGCAATTTCCTGCCGCGCGCGTTCGATGCTGACGACAAACCTGTATGTCCTGAGCCGCAAGCCAATTATCTGCCGCCCTGTTGGCAAGCCGGGGAGATTATTCGCGACCGCTGCAAAGCTGCGGCCTTCGATGCTGCCGAGTGCGACAAGCGCGCAGCGGAAGCCCGCCAGAATTTCGTGCAGGCTGACACCATCTCCGGGTGGAAAACCGTTCCAGGAGCGCAGGTGAAAGAATGGCTTGACGCCGGACAAGCCCGCGACATCTTCATGCCAGCCTTTAACTATCAACCGCTGAAGTCGGTGCAGTACGGACTGGCCATTCGTAATTTTGCTGACCCCAAAGACCCGCTGCGTTACAAGTGGGGCTTCATCTCGTCTACTGATACCCATACGGCTCGCCCAGGCCACGGCTTCAAGCAATATGATCGCAAGAATTCCACCGAAGCGTTTGGCGAGCGCAGCGAGTATTGGCATGCGCTTGTGGCTGGGGAACCTGAGGCACCGGCCCCGCGTTCGGTGGCGATAGAGAAACTCCCCGCCGCCGCATTGGCCGCCGCTGAGTTTGAACGGCTCGCCTCTTTTTGGACTCTGGGCGGAATTGTCGCCGTGCATGCTGAAGGACGGAATCGCGGAGCAATTTGGGATGCACTCAAACGCAAAGAAGTGTACGGCACTAGCGGTCCGCGTATTCTCCTGTGGTTCGACTTGCTGAACGCCACGGACAAAGAAGGAAAGATAGCAACTGTGTCGATGGGCAGCGAGCTCACGATGAAACAGGCGCCGAAATTTCGTGTCCGCGCTATCGGCTCCTTTAAGCAAAAGCCCGGTTGTCCAGAGTGGGTGAAGAAGTCGTTGGCGGCGAAACGGTTAGAGAAGCTGGCGTCGAGCGAGTGTTACCACCCGACAGATGAGCGCTACTACATTGATCGGATTGAGGTCGTGCGTATCCGCCCACAGAACGCGCCAGATGAGGCGGTGGACAAGCTGATTGACGATAATTGGAAAGTCTTCAAATGCGAACGCAATCGTGCGGGCTGTAGCGCTGAGTTCGACGACCCCGAGTTTTCGCGTGACGCTGTGTACTACGTCCGCGCTATCGAGGAAGCGTCGCCCACAGTAAACGGACAAAATTTACGTCCGACGTTTGACGAGAAAGGCAATGCCATCGCCGTGACGCCGTGCTATGGCGACTACCGCACGGAAGAGCAAGACGACTGTCTGGCGACGGTTGAACATCGGGCGTGGTCGTCGCCGATCTATGTGGACCACGCTGCCAACTGACGCGGCTCGTCGCCGAGCACTGCTGCTACTAGCGGTTGGCAGTATGCTCGGCCTTCTTTTGGGCTGTGTTGCAGCGCTGCGCGACCACAGCGCTGCCCCCAGCGACACGATCCCGAACGACGCAATCGCGCTGGTGAATGGCAAGCCCATTCGTGAAGACGAGTTCGCCTCTGCCGTGGCCCTTCTGGCTAGCGAGAAGCGCGAGGCCGTGAGCGCATCCGAACGTGTACATATTCTGCAACGTTTGATTGAAGAAGAGCTGCTAGTTCAGCATGGCATTGCTCGTGGCGTCGTCGCTTCCGACCGGACTGTGCGCCAAGCCATTGCGACAGCCATGCTCGACGCAATTGTTGCCGATAGTGCGGGGGAGCAAGCGGCGCAAGACGATGCTTTGCGTCAGTATCTCGACTGGTTGCGGAGCGAAGCGGAGATTGTCGTTGTGCCGGAGCACGGCGGATGAGAGTAGAGGCCGCAACAAGGGGCTTCTGGATTCCGGGTCTCGCGGTGCTCGCCCGGAATGACGGGCGTGTCGTCTTCGTCATTGTTGGATTGCTCTTGTTTCTCATTGGGGCAAGCCTGCTCTCGCCCAACATGGGCTTCGCGCATATGCGCAGTCAGTCATTTTCTTCGTGGTCTATCCGCGAGGGGCAGGTGCGGTTGAGCTTCAGCGTCACTACACTCGAAGCAACACGGCTGGGAGCACTCGAAGAGAACGTTGGCGATCTGAGCGACGTGCTTGTCCGTCACTTATCCACAGCCCTCCAGCTTTCTGCGAACGGGGTGGCATGCCAGAGCAATGGTGGTCCTCAAGCACGCCCCGCGCGAGAAGGATATCTACGCGTCGAATGGCAGTGGCGTTGCCCAGCCAGCCACAGTATCGAGATTACGAACAACGCTTTTTTTGCCGTCGCTTCCTCACATATTCACTATGCTCGCGTCCGCGTGGGAGACGCTCACCCAGTTGAGCACCTATTTACCAATGCGGAACGGCGACGGACGCTCGCCACCGATATGCAAGCACCACCGAGCTCCTCGTCAGCCTCGTTCGTAACGTACCTGTGGCTTGGTGTTGAACACATCGCGCTCGGCCTTGATCACCTTGCCTTTTTGCTTGCGCTCTTGCTGTTCTGCTGGCGGTTGCGAGAGGTCGCATTCATGGTCACTGGTTTCACTGTCGGGCATAGTCTCACGCTGAGCTTGGCAGCCTTAGGTGTGGTGACGCCGCATCCTCCTGTCATTGAAGCACTCATCGGATTCACCATCGCGCTAGTAGCTGCCGAGAATATCGGCGTTGTTGTTGGTGCTAATCGTCAGATTGCTTTGGCGGCTGGAACTGCGTTGCTCATGTTCGTGCTCGTGAAAGTTTTTGCCGGTATTGGTCTGCCGGTAGTGACGCTCACTGGCCTTGCGTTGTTCACGGTCTGCTACTTGCTGCTCATTGACACTCATGCACAAGCGATGCGCTGGCGGCCCGTGTTGACGCTGCTCTTCGGGCTTATTCACGGGTTTGGTTTTGCCGGTGTCTTGCTCGAAATCGGTTTGCCAACTGGACGTTTGGTCGCGGCTTTGTTCGGCTTTAACCTTGGCGTGGAAATCGGTCAGCTGGGTATTGTGGTCGGGTGCTGGGCGACCGTCCGCATGTTGGTGCGCCGTTACCCGACGGCGGATGGCAGACTGGCGGTGCAGGTGGTTTCTGCCGCGCTGTGCAGCCTCGGACTCTTCTGGTTCGTTGGGCGAGCGCTGAGCATCTGAAGCGGATTCACAAGCAATGTATCGTCGTGGGAGGGTGGTTTGTCTCGTTTATGGTCTTGACTCTCCCCTTCAAGAAAAAATAAGGTCGGTGCAGACTTTGCCGTGCAAAGAACTGTGAAGGAGGCACGCATGAAATTTACGTGGTTCAACTTGATGCCTTGGCCGCATCTGCCGGATGATTTTCGCGAGCAGAATCATTCCGTATGGGTGGATATCCCCAACACGCTTTACGATCCACAGAAGGGGCACCATGTCTATCACGAGTACATGGACCAGCTCGAATATGCCGAAGCGTTAGGGTTCGATGGCATCGGTTGTAACGAGCATCACCAAAATGGCTACGGGTTAATGCCGTCGCCGAACCTTATCGCCGCCGGTCTGGCGCGTCGCACCTCGAAGTCGGCCATCGCTGTGATTGGCAACTCGATTGCCTTATACAACCCGCCGATTCGCGTGGCTGAAGAGTTCGCCATGCTTGATGTGATTTCCGGCGGGCGGCTGTTAGCTGGTTTCCCAGTTGGTACGTCGATGGACACCAATTACTGCTACGGGCAGATTCCCGCCCTGACTCGTGACAAGTACGCTGAAGCCCATGAACTCATTATGCGTGCCTGGCATGAGGATGAACCGTTCGCCTTCGACGGAAAATACAATCAACTGCGCTATGTGAACTGTTGGCCTAAGCCCATTCAGAAACCCAATCCGCCGATTTACATCCCTGGCGGCGGTTCGATTGAAACCTGGGACTTTTGCCTCGATAACGACTACAACTATTCCTACCTCTCGTTCACCGGGTATCTGCGCGGCAAGAAATTGCTCGACGGCTACTGGGATCAAGTTGCTAAGCGCGGCAAGGATGAGTCGCCCTATCGTGGTGCGTTCGCGCAAACGATCTGCGTGGCCGAGACCGATGCGGAAGCGGAGAAGCTCTACGCTGAGCACGTGAGCTACTTCTACAATCGTTGCCTACACATTTATGGCGGGTTCGCTGATGCGCCCGGTTATCGCACGATCAAGACCTTGCAAGCGAACGTCACCAGCGCCCTCAGCGAAAACATGCAGCAAGTGTTTCCCACGCTGACGTGGAAACAGATGATTGATGAAGGATTTGTCATCGCCGGTAGTCCGGAAACCGTGCGCCAGCGTATGGAAGAGCTGATTAAAGGGCTGCATGTTGGCCACATCTTCTGTCTCCTTCATGTCGGCAACATGCCGGATTGGAAAACCCGCTACTCGACGAAGCTGTTCGCCGAGAAAGTCATGCCTCATCTGCGCAACCTGTGGCCGGAGTGGAAAGACGATAATCGTTGGTGGTGCAAGCCGATGGAAGATCGCTTGCAGCCGGAAAACACCGTGGCGTTGGCCCGACAGGACGGGAGGCATCCGCTATGAACGTGCGGAAGATCGAGACCAAGCGCGGCGCACGGGTGCGTGTGTTCGAGGCTGGAAGCGGTGCGCCGCTCGTGTTTCTACACGGTGCTGGTGGTCTCTTTGCTGACAATCCGTTTTTGGATCAGCTTGCGCAGCGTTACCGCGTCTTCGCGCCCGAGTTTCCTGCTTACGGCGAATCCACTGGTGAGGAGCTGTTGGATGACATGCTCGACTTTACCCTGCATGGTTGGGATGTCGTGCAGGCGTTGGGCTTGGAGAAACCGTGCCTCGTCGGCCATTCGATGGGCGGGATGATCGCCGCCGAGATGGCTTGTCTCGCACCGAACGACTTGGCCAAATTAGTGCTTGTAGCCCCGGCGGGGTTGTGGGTGCCAGAGCGCCCGATTCCAGACATCTTTTCCTTCTTGCCGCATGAATTTGCCCACTACCTGTTTCATGATCGCGCCCAGGGCGAGGCGTTGCTCACCGGCGGGCTCGACATGAAAAATGTCGAGGCGATGGCAGAGTTTTACATCGCTAACTCCAAACGTCTCAGTATGGCAGGCAAGATTCTCTTCCCGATTCCCAATCGGCAATTGGCGAAGCGATTGTATCGACTCACTGCACCGACGCTGTTGGTATGGGGAGCGAGCGATATTTTGATCCCGCCTGTGTATGCTGAGCGCTGGAAAGCCAAGATTCCGCACGCCAGCCTCGTGATGATCGACAAAGCCGGCCACATGCCGCCGTATGAACAGCCCGAAGCGTTTGTGTCGGCGGTGGCGAAGTTTCTCGGCTAGT
>SYOC01000190.1 GCA_005804965.1 Pseudomonadota bacterium | reverse complement strand
GACCGGGGCCACGGGTAATGACGGGGCCACCGGAGCCACGGGTAATGATGGTGCGACCGGCGCGACCGGGGCTGATGGCGCGACCGGAGCCACCGGTAATGATGGAGCCACCGGCGCGACCGGGGCAAATGGCGCAACAGGAGCCACCGGCAACGACGGCGCGACCGGCGCGACCGGGCCCACCGGCGACACCGGGGCTACTGGAGCTACGGGTCTGACCGGTGCCACTGGGGCCACCGGCGCTAATGGTACGAACGGTACCAATGGAACAAACGGTGCCACAGGTGCGACGGGAGCGACTGGGGCCAATGGTGCAAACGGCACAAACGGAGCTACGGGAGCCACCGGCGCGACAGGGGCCACGGGTTCCGGTTCGACATTCATCATCGGTGGAGCAAGCAGCAGCACCCTTGACCAGAACAACACCGAATTCACTACCATGTTTGGCTCACGCCACAGTTCGACCGAAAGTTCAGTACAACAAACTGTGGCGACGTCATGCACGTTAACGAACCTCTATGCACGGTTAGATGGAGATCCTAATAGTGGTTCAGACATCCAGTCTTACACCCTCACGGTGAGGAAAAACGGAGCCGATACTTCGGTCACTTGTACTATTTCCGAAACTGCTACAAGTTGCTCGGATACCGTGAACTCAGTGTCGTTTTCCGCTGGCGATCTCATTGCGATTGAAAGCACTCCAACGGAGAGCAACCCATCGCAGCAGCGGTTGCTCTGGACAGCAAAATGTAACTAACCCTCAACCCTGGGCGGCGCAGCAGTGAGCGCTGCTCGGTACCGCAACAGAAGAGGAGAGTGGGCGACAACCTGCTCTCCTCTTTTTTACTAACTGGGCGGAGGTTTCCGCCCCCAGCCGTCCTGATACCTCCTGCCTCTCTTCGTCCTAGGACCTGCACCGGGTTGCATCGGTGCGATAGTCTCGCAGGCGTGGCTGCGTCTCTTACCGATCAGCGTAAGCGCCGGGAACTCCATCGAAGTCCGACAAATAACGTCGGCGTGGGACGAAAACACGCTCACGCAGAACACGGCACTAACGACAGCTCCGCTCGTCCCTCCGCTGGTGTTCTCCGTCCCCACACAAACACCCTCGACCATCAAGGATTACGTCGTCATCGACCTGACCGACCTTGTCAAAGCATGGCTCAATGCACCGAGCACGAATTTGGGGATCTCTTTAGCGCCAGTAGGGGCGTCGCTATTGGCCCAGTTCGGAACCAAGGAAAACTCTGACGTTAGCGATGCCCAGTTAGAAATCGACTTCGTTGGCGGCGGCGGTGGAGGCCCTACATGTCCTACCGAACCGACGGGTCTCACGGGAGCCACGGGCAAAACCGGAGCGACCGGGGCCACCGGGGTGACCGGCAGCACTAGAGCTACGGGCAATACAGGCACCACAGGAGTCACGGGTAATACCGGCAACACTGGGGCCGCAGGTCCAACTGGAGCCACTGGCCCCACCGGTGATACCGGCGCAACGGGCCCTACCGGCGATACTGGCGATACTGGCGCGACGGGAGCCACCGGCCCCACCGGTGATACCGGCGCCACCGGCGCGACCGGGGCCACCGGCAATGTGGATGCCGCAGGCACGGTCGTGGCGACATCGGAGGCGACAACGGCGACGACCTACACCGACTTAACTACGACCGGGCCAGCAGCAACGGTGACGATCTCTGCTGGAGGTACAGCGATTGTCACCGTGACAGCTACTTCTTCTAGTGATAACAACTCCAATTCGTGTTTTATGAGTTTTGCGGTTACGGGAATCTCCGCAAACGATGTGCGCGCGTTGCAGAAAAACGGCCGCAACTCGAATGAACCTGAGACTTTTAGCGCTACCTTCTACGTGACGGGTCTGACGGCGGGAAGCAATACCTTCACCGCCAAGTACAAGGCAGAAGCAGACACATGTACGTTCTTGAACAGGAACATCGTTGTGATCCCGCTGCCCTAGAGTACCGGAGGCTGGGTCATGGTCCAGCCTCCCCGAAACAGCCTGGAAGAGTAGTAAAAGGAGTACAACGACAGAGAACGAGAAACAAAGACGAATGACCAACAAGGAAGAGGAGGCGAGGTCACAACCTACCCTCCTCTTTTTATTTATCCAGCTCGTTCTGAATAATCCGCTCGAAATGCCGCCGCAGCACCGGACCCGATCCTGGAGCGCCCATGATGTCTCCCGGGTCGGCAATCACTTCCATCACCTGATAGCCTTCCGCCCCCAAATCCTTGTACCCACGAAAGTAGACATCCTTGAAACCGAGAATGTGCCCGAACTCATGCGCGAGCGTATGCGCCGAGATGTCATGCGGGCCGAGAACAATCGCCCACCGCGACGAGACATGCGTGGTCGCTGCTCCAGTAGTGAGAATTGCCGCCTCTGCTGGAAAGCGCACGAGATGGGCTTGCAGATTGATCGCTTCGCCTTGCTGCGGTGCCGGTTGCTGGCCGTAGAGTTGGGCAACTGGAAGAACAGAGATCGTCATCTGCACGCGAAACTCGTCCTCACCGTCACGCACCTGCCAGAGCGTTTCGATAGCAGTTTGGACAGCACGCACAAACCCAGTGTCGGCAATATCAGTAGAGAAAGGGACCTGGAGAATCCACAGGTGAGGCGTGGGGTGGAGGACGCGCAGGAAAGAAGGGGCAGGAATGCTGTCGGTGGCCTCGGAGATTGCCCGCGCCAGCGTTTGCTCACGTGCTTTGAGGTCCCACTCCACCACCTCTCGCGCCCTGGTATCATCAATGTTCTTGATCTCGCCAAGGGCCGTACGGAACGTCACCTCATCGGGAGCAGCGAAAGCATCTTGCACAGCTTGGCGTTCGAGGACGGCGTCATGCAGCACAGTCTGCTGTTGATAGTTGGGAAGATTGTGCGCAATCACCGACTGCCACAGGCGATTGTATTGCAGGTGGGAGTCAATGGTGCGCAGACTCTCAGAGAGTCGCCGATAGGCGGTGATGAACCGCTCGTAGACAGGTCGTTGTTCGGCAGCCGACTGCGCCACAACACCAGCCAACTCGGTTTCCAAGTTCGTGAGTGTTTGCGCATCACGGTCGATGAGCTGCCGAGTCCGCGGCCACGAGTACGCCGTCGACGTCGCACGTAGGCGTTGCGCGGGCGGTGGCCCATCGGGCAGCAGCTTGGGCAGGATGAGATAGCCATGTTGGAGAGGCTTCGGTGCCGCAGCTTCAAGCTTGGGCAACAGGTCAGGCACATTGCGTTGCACGCTGGGGACAAGCTTCTCCGCATACACACGCTGCAAGCGTTCTTTATGGCGGCGATAGTGCCCTTCGACCTCATCGCCACGCTGGATATACACGGGGAACATTGGTGTGCTCGTGTTGGTCTGCGCGTTGCCTTCAAGGGCCAGAACGAGGGTCAGCAATGCCGCAAAAGCCACGTCTCTAGTCAATCAAATCTCCTTCTTTCGTCGCTCGCCCTGAGTCCTTCGACAAGCTCAGGGCAGGCTCTGTCGAAAGGTGAACACTCTGAACAACGGCAAGCGCAATTCGCTCTCAACACCAAGTCTCATTCGAGCGACAACCTTTTCATATTTTACGTTGCCTGCTATATTCTTGCCTATGCCATCTCCTTCCCTGGCTGTGGTGATCCCTGCCTATCGTGTCGCACCGTTGATTGCGGGGGTGATTGCTCGCATCCCCCCCGAGGTGCGACATATCGTCGTCGTCGATGATGCTTCGCCGGACGATCTTCAAGCCATTTTGCAGACCGTGACTGATCCACGCGTATTCGTGGTGCAACATCCACAGAATCGTGGCGTGGGCGGGGCAATGAAAACCGGCTTTGCTAAAGCGCTGGAGTTGGGGGCGGATATCCTCATCAAAATTGACGGCGACGGGCAGATGGACCCAGCGCTGATTCCACAGTTCATTCAACCCTTGCTCAATGGCGAAGCCGACTTCACCAAAGGCAATCGTTTCGCCGATCTCGCAGTCATTCGCCGTATGCCGCTGGTGCGACGCTTAGGAAATCTCGCGCTCTCGTTCCTGGTCAAAATGGCCTCCGGCTATTGGGGCGTGTTCGATCCGTGCAACGGTTATCTGGCGTTGCGGGCCGAGCTGGCACGTCGTTTAGACTTTCAACGTATTGACGAACGCTATTTCTTCGAGATCAGCTTGCTGTGCGAAGTCTATTTCGCCCAAGCTACCCTTTGCGATATTCCTATGGCCCCGGTCTATGGCGAAGAAACCAGCTCGCTCAGCCCCTTGGCGTCAGTAAAAGATTTTGCCCCACGGCTCCTCGGGCGGACCGGGTATCGCCTGTTCATGAGCTACTTCATGCGCGATTTCAACGTCATTTCCGTCTTCTTGGCTGTGGGCGCACCAGCGCTGCTCTTCGGGGTCATCTGGTCGCTCTATTACTGGTGGCAATCGCTCCACACCCACACGCTGACTAGCACCGGCACGGTCATGATTGGCGTCTTAGCGATCGTGCTGGGGTTTCAACTGTGCTTGCAGGCCATTGCTCTGGATGTTGAGAATGAGCCTGGGCGGAGGCGACGGTGACGCTCACAAGAAGCAGAGGACAGAGGTCAGTACACAGATATCTGGTGTCATGACTTCCTGATGGTCTTCTCAGCATGCATTGCAAAGCGTGAAGGAGTGGAGAGAGCGTATGCGCGTGACAGAGCCAATACCACGTTGTCCCATTTGCCGGCAAACGATGAAGGTTGATCAACCAGAGTGGGTACATAAATGTCCTTCTTGTGGATATTTGCGCTCGACATTGACTCCTACGATTAGCCAGTCGCCAGAAGGGACAACAATAGACGAGGAGCATCGTGCCCACGCGCTGGATGCCATACGGAGAGAGAACTTTCAACGGATTCTTCATTTCTTAGGGAAAGAGTCCTTGCCTAGTCGAGCATTGCTCGAGGTCGGGTGCGCCCATGGGTGGTTTCTCCAAGCTGCGCAACAGTGTGGCTATGAAGTGTATGGGCTTGAACCCGACCCGATGCTCGGCGCGCTTGCCCAGCAGAGCAATTTGCCGGTATGGATCGGGTTCTTCCCTGACTATTTACCATCGGACAGGCAGTTTGACATCATCGTGTTCAACGATGTTTTTGAACACTTGCTGGACGTTGCTGGAGCAATGATGACGTGCGCAAATCTCCTGCGCCCCAATGGGGTCCTGATCATCAACCTGCCAGTCAGTAGCGGGATCTTTTATCGTGTAGCGGTCCTCCTTCGCCATTTGGGATACAGTGGGCCATTTGATCGCATGTGGCAGCGCCATTTCCCGTCCCCCCATATTAGTTATTTTCGACCCTCCCAGCTCCAAATACTTGCCACGCAGTATGGGCTCACCGAAATTCGGCAAGCAACTTTGCCTTCGGTGTCGCGTCGCGGGCTGTGGCACCGTTTGCGCTACGATACTTCAACCTCAATCTTCGTAGCGGCGCTCGTCTATTGTGGCGTTATGTTTGTCACTCCATTTCTTCATTACCTTCCGGCGGATATTAGCGTGCACTTCTTTCGCAAGCCGGCTTAGCGCAAATGCCCGACCCATCCAGGAGAACCACGTCATGCAACCGTTCCCGTGGAAAATTGATTTCCTCAACCATGCTTCTGTCCTTATCCACACTCATGGTATGAAGCTCCTGACTGATCCTTGGTATTGGGGCACCTGTTTTGATGAGGGCTGGGGTTTGCGCTACTCAAATGACGCCGCTCTCGAGCAAGCTGACGAATCTATCCATAAAGGCGAACTCGCTTTGCTGCGCCGCTGGCGAGCAAGGCACCTCCTCACGTAGGTTCGCAAGGAAAAGAAATCCACTATGGAGAGGATAATTCGAACCCGATGGGCCTTTGGAGCTGCGAGTATTTTTTCTTTTTTCCTGCTTCTCGTTACCTATGCCAACCATTTTGACAACTCCTTCCACTTCGACGACAGTCATGTCATCAACGACAATCTGTACATTCGCAGCCTCACCAACCTCCCCAAGTTTTTCACCGATGGCAGCATGTTCAGCAGCTTACCAGCCAACGCTACCTATCGCCCGGTGGTGTCGGTAAGCCTGACGCTGGACTATTGGCTCGGGGGTGGCCTCGATCCGCAGCAGTTTCACATCTCGCAGATGCTGATGCTCCTTGTGCTGAGCAGCCAGTTGTTTTTCCTCTTCTTGCACATCATCGACCAGGCGGTGCCGCACTGGTGGAACCGCTACGTCGCCTTGTTTGCTGCCTTGTGGTTCGCCATCCACACCGGCAACACCCAGACGGTTAATTACATTTTTGCCCGCTCCGAGCTGCTCTCGGCTATCGGTTTAGTAGGGGCGTTGCTCATGTACGTGTACCTTCCCAGCTGGCGACGCAACTACCTCTATCTGCTGCCAATGGTCTTCGGCGCATTGGCGAAGTCTCCCGCTGTCATGTTCGCGCCGCTGCTCTGTGTCTACCTCCTCTTTTTCGACAAGCAGCTCTCGCTCAGAGAGCTGTGTACACCAAAATCATGGCGACGGGCGTGGGAAGCTCTGCGGGCAAGCGTACCGGCATTCATCCTTGGAGCCGTGCTGTTTCGCTTCGTCGACTCCATGAACGCACCAGGAGCTACCTACGGCGGCGGCGACCGGCTGTCGTATTTCCTGACGCAGCTCTTCGTCTGGCTGCATTACGTACGCATGTTCTTTTTGCCGATAGGGCTGACAGCGGACACGGATATGACGCTCATTACCACGTGGTATGACACCCGCGTGGCGGCAGGTGTCCTGTGCATCGCCGTGCTGCTGCGCTGGTTGTGGTGGTCCTCACAACGCGTCGAGTCGCGGCCTGTGGCGTTCGGTCTCGCCTGGTTCTTCTTAGGCCTGCTGCCAGCCTCCAGCATCTTTCCTCTTGCGGAGGTCACTAACGACCATCGCGCGTTCCTTGCCTATATCGGCTTCACTCTGGCGGTCGTGTGGCAGGCGGTACTTATCGTCACGCACTGGTACGAAACACAGCGGCACCTGCGGCCATTCCTCCTCCCAGCGGTAGGAGTCTTGGTCTTTGCGATATTAGGTGCTCATGCCATTGGTACCCGGCAACGAAACGAGGCTTGGCGCTCGGCAGACACGTTATGGGCGGACGTGGTCCAAAAGAGCCCGGACAATGGGCGCGGGCTGATGAATTACGGCCTCACCAAAATGCGGCGTGGCGACTACGCAGAAGCGAAAGCGCTGTTTGACCGTGCGCTGATCTTCACGCCCAATTATGCGAGCTTAGAAATCAACCTGGGGATTGTCTCCGACAAGCTCAATGATGCAGCGACAGCCGAACGTCATTTCAAGCGTGCGCTGCAACTGCGACCTCACGACGCGGATGGGCATCGGTTCTACGCACGTTGGTTGGTCGAGCAAGGCCGTGCCCGGGAAGCGATTCCACTGCTGCAACGGGCCGTAACGCTCAGTCCGGCGCTCCCTGATCCTCGCGCCCTCCTTATGAACCTGTATGCTGCCCAAGGGGCCGATGCTGCACTCCACCAATTGGTGCAAGAGACCTTGGCCATTGCGCCAACAGACGCGACTGCGTTGACGCACCTCAACAATAACGCCGCACCGTCACCTGCCGACGCCGACACGAACAGACCCTACCGCCAAGGCGTCTTCTTTACGCGGCAAGAACGTCATCTCGACGCGGCACTCATGTACCGGCAGGCACGCAAACTCGATCCCCAATCCGCCGACGTCTGCAACAATCTGGGATGGTCGCTGGCAAAGTTAGGGTTGCATCAAGAAGCCGTCCCGCAGTTAGAGCACGCACTCAGACTGCGGCCCGACTACGATCTGGCACGGAATAACTTAGCTTGGGTGAAGACGCAAATCGCAGCGGGGAAGTGAATGGGTTGGCGAGAGAGGCCTTGCACCCTCAGAACTTGCGCCAGTAGGCCAATTATACTACCGTAGCGCCGATATGTTTGGCATTGGCGTTCCCGAACTGCTCGTTATCCTCGTGGTCGCTCTTCTCGTGTTGGGGCCGAAACGTCTGCCGGAAGTCGCAAAAGCCTTGGGCAAAGCGCTCGGCGAATTTCGCAAGGCCACCAGCGATATTTCCGAAGAACTCACCAGCGCTCGTTCCATGCTCGAAGAAGAAGTGCGCATGGCTGAACGTCAGGCCCGCACGATACGCCCGAACGGCCTGCCGAATCCGCCACCCACCACACCAGAGTCTTCCACACCTGTCGTAAAAAAGGAGACTGCCGAGGGAGAGCCGAAGTAGATGGCCCACGACGACCGGACGATGCCGTTGCTTGGCCATCTAGAGGAACTGCGGGCGCGTTTGATGAAAGCGCTGCTCGCTATCACCCTCGCCTTCTTCCCCACCTACTTCTACGCGGGAGTGCTTTTCGATTTTCTCATTCAGCCTTTGCAGCAGACGGGTGTGGATCCAGTCTCGCTGATTGGCACTGGGCCGGCAGAAGCGTTCTTCACCAAGCTCAAGGTCTCGTTCATTGCCTCACTGTTTCTCTCCAGTCCGGTGCTCTTCTACCAAGTCTGGCAATTCGTCGCTCCCGGTTTATACGAACAGGAGCGTCGCTACGTGTTGCCGTTCGTTTTCTTCGCGACCTTCTTTTTCTTGGCGGGAGCCTGGTTCTGTCATGCGCTCGTCCTGCCGGTGAGTTATGCGTTCTTTCTGGAACAGTACGAGAGCATCCAAGTCCAAGCGACGCTGCGCATCAGCGAGTATCTGACCTTCACTGCACGGATGTTGTTGGCGTTCGGTGTCACGTTCGAGCTGCCGGTGTTCGCGTTTTTCTTCGCCCGCATCGGCTTGATTACCCACAAAGCTCTGCTTGGGTTTTTCCGCTACGCGGTGGTGCTTATTTTCGTCGCAGCTGCCATGTTGACCCCAAGCCCCGACGTGGCCTCGCAAGTGCTGCTGGCTGGTCCGCTGATCGCGTTATATGGCCTGAGCATCGGCGTGGCCTATGTTTTTGGAAAGCCCCGGCTTGACCAGACAGGGGAAACGGCAGAAGGCAGGGAAGAAGCGGAAGAGGGATAGGGACGAAAGACAGAATAGAGACCGCCCCGCCTCTCTCTATCTCAACTCTCTGTCTCGCTCTTCACTCGTTGCATCAGCCAATCGTTCTGTTCTTCGGGGGCGGGAATCTCATGCCAGTCCATGTGCTCGCGCAGCGATTCTAGCGTGGCCCAGACATGATGAATCGCGTCCGGCATCGCCAAGACAGCGACAGTGGCTTTCTTGCGATCAATCGTGCGCACGATCCCCGTGCCTTCGTAGGACTCGATAGTGAACTTCAGCAGCGCGATATCCTCACGAGCGACACGGAGATAAATTTCGATGAGATCCATAAGAACTAGCGGGCGTCCAGCGAGATGCGGTTGCCGTGAGCGAGCAGGTCGGCGACGGTCTGGAGGAACGCTCCTGCCGGTGCACCGTCAATGACGCGGTGATCAAATGTCAGGCTCAGCACCATCGTCGAGCGTTTGGCAACTTCGCCTCGGTAAATGACCGGCTTTTCGACAATGCGCCCGACACCAAGAATGCCGGTTTGTGGGGCATTCAGGATCGGGGTGAAGCCATCGACACCGTACATACCGAGATTCGAGACGGTGAAGGTGCCGCCGGAAACTTCCTCCAGTGTCAGCTTTCCAGCCCGTGCCTTTTCCGCCAGATTGCGAGCGGCTTGGGCAATCTCCTTCAACGACTTTTTGTCGGTGTTGGCAATCACCGGCACGATCAAGCCTTCTTCTAATGCAACAGCGACACCTACGCTGATGTGTTCTTGCGTGCGCAGTGAGTCGCCCTCCAAAGCGGCATTCATACGCGGATGCTGCTTCAGGGCATGCGCACATGCCTGTACGATGAAGTCGGTGTAGGTTGCATTGAACTCACGTTGGACTTCTTGGCGGCGGTCAATGAGCTGGGTGACATCAACTTCCGTGGTAATGGTGAGCTGAGCGCTACCTTGCAGGCTCTTGTGCATACGCTCGGCGATCACCTTGCGCATACCACGCAACGGCGCACTCTGAGCGGGTGCCACAGTAGAAGTCGCCGGAGCTGCTGGTGTGGGAGCCGAAGCCAGTGCAGGAGCGGCAGCTGGCTGGTTGGCAGCTTTCTCGACGTCTTCTCGGGTGATACGACCGCCGGGTCCGGTACCAGCAACACGCGACAGATCGACTTTCAGTTCTTGCGCCAGTTTACGCGCTGCCGGAGTGACCGGAGCACCTTCACGCCGCCCACTCCCGGCAGACGCTGACGGTGGATCGCTGGTCGGACTCGGGGCAGCCGCTACGGAAACCGCCGCCGCGCTCGGCGCGCCGCCGCCGTATTTCGCCGCCACTGCCACAACATTCTCGCCAGCTACAGCGATGATCGCAACCGGCAGCCCAACCGGCACCACCGCCTCTAGCGGATAGAGTAGCTTCGCTACCGTTCCAGTCGCTGACGACTCGACCTCATAGAGGACTTTCTCGGTTTCGACCTCGAACAATGGCTCACCGGCATTGATCGTCTCGCCTTCGGCCTTGAACCACTTCTGAATCGTTCCTTCGGTCATGGTCAGACCGAACTTTGGCATAAACGCTTCTACCGCCACGATTCTCCCCTTCCTTCGCTTGCAGGCTTTATCTAGTAGCTCTTAGCAGAGATAGACAGCAGCGGAGAGCGAGAGAAACGGGGAATCGGGGAAAGAAAACTTCTCCGTTTCTCCGCTTCTCCGTTTCGTTTCTCAGCCCACCAGCTCCTTCACTGCCGCGATGATCTTCGCCTCATCAGGCAACACGAACTTTTCCAATGGTGGGCTGAAGGGGATGGGGATATCCGGCGTGGTCAGGCGTTTGACCGGAGCATCAAGCAGGTCAAACCCTTTGTCGGCGATGACCGCTGCGATTTCCGCCGCCGCACCGCAGCGCAGATGGCCTTCATCGACCACGATCACTTTATGCGTCTTGCCTACGGAATTGAGGATGATCTCTTCATCGAGCGGCACCAGCGAACGCGGGTCTACGACTTCGACCGAGATCCCTTCTTGCTCCAGCGCTTTCGCGGCAGCCAGCGCCTTCGACACCATCAGGCCGATCGCCACGAGAGTAATATCCTTGCCTTCGCGTTTCACCGCCCCTTTACCGATCGGCACCACGTAGTCTTCGTCCGGCACCGTCCCACGTAGACGCCCGAGCCCCATATGCTCGAAGACGATCACTGGGTTGTCATCACGAATCGCGCTTTTCAACAGTCCTTTCATGTCGTAGGGATCGGATGGGGTAACGATTTTAATCCCGGGTACGCTCATGAACTGGGCATACACCGTCTCAGAATGCTGAGCAGCGGCCTGCCCGGTTGCGCCGTAGGCAGCGCGGAAAGTAATCGGAATGTTGGCCTGGCCGCCGGACATGTAACGGAGTTTCGCGGCTTGGTTACAGACTTGATCCATGCAGCAGTAAAAGAAACTGGCGAACTCGATTTCCACAATAGGCCGCATGCCTGCCATCGCGGCTCCCACACCGGCACCAGCATAGCCGGCTTCCGAAATCGGGGCGTTACGCACCCGATCCGCGCCGAACTCATCAATCAGTCCACCAGTGGCACCAAACGCGCCGACCCACACGTCGAGGCCCATAATGAACGTCAAAGGATCGCGGCGCAGCTCTTCTCGTAAGGCTTCGTTGATTGCTCGAATGTACGAAATTTCAGCCATGATATATCTCCTCACTTAGGCCGCGAACATATCTTCCATCGCTTCTTCTGGTGCCGGTAGCGGGCTGTCAATAGCAAACTGCACGGCTTCTTCGAGGTCGGCTTTGGCGGCGGCTTTCACCGCATCCAGCTCCGCCTGCGTGAACATGCCGTTGGCGGTAAACCGTTTCTCGAACGAGAGGATAGGGCAGCGTTCTTTCCACGCCGCAATTTCGTCTTGCGGACGGTAAGAGCGCTTGCCGAGAAACGCTTCTTCGCCGACCACGTGCCCTTCCCAACGATAGGTTTTACACTCGATCAATGACGGCCCATCGCCACGTCGTGCCCGTTCTACCGCTTGCGTCGTGGTTTCGTAGACTTCGACTACGTCATTACCATTGACGATGATACCCGGCATGTCATGGCCACGCGCCCGGTCGGCAATATCTTTCACTGAGGTAACATCTTTGCCAGCTGTGAATTCGCCGTAGAGGTTGTTTTCGCACACGTAGACCACCGGAAGCTTCCACGATGAAGCGATATTGAGGGATTCGTGGAACGTGCCTTCGTTGGAGGCACCATCCCCAAAGAAGCAGAGCGCCACTTGGCCGCTTTTCCGCATCTTGGCAGCCAATCCGGCACCAGTAGCAATTGGCAGCCCCGCGCCCACAATGCCGTTGGCACCAAGAATACCGATGCTGAAATCAGCAATGTGCATCGAGCCGCCTTTGCCTTTGCAGTAGCCAGTCTTTCTGCCAAACAGCTCAGCCACCATCGGTTTCAACCTGCCGCCCTTGGCGAGCAGATGGCCGTGGCCACGGTGGGTGCTGGTAATGTAATCGCTATCGGTAAGTGCAGCGCACGCGCCCGTGGCGGAGGCTTCTTCACCAATAGAGACGTGGACGAACCCTGGCACCTTGCCCTCTTTGAACAGATCGCGCAAACGTTCCTCGAACTGGCGGATCGTCTGCATGGTGCGGTACATCTTCAGTAATTTTTCTCTGCTGATATCTGCGGCCATATGCGCCTCCTCCTTTTGCGCTTGGGGGTAGAAGAGACTTGTTCATAATCCCAAACCCAGGGAGCGGTCAACCGCAGGGGAGGAGGAGCCTCAGCGACAAGTCCCACCTCATGCGGTTCGATTCAGGTTTGAGACGGCACTGAGGCGGTTTGTTCGATCTTCTCCACCTTCACCTTGGCAATGCGCCGTCCGTCCATATTGACAATCGTGAGACGGAAACCCTCATGAACAATCACTTCTCCGCCACGGGGGATACGTTCCAACCGGGCCAGAAGAAAGCCAGCAATGGTGCGATACGAGGTCGTCTCTTGTAATGGCAGACTATGCTGTTCTTCCAGGTCGCTGAGCAACACACCGCCTTCCACGAGGAGGATGCCGTCCTTCAGCTCCTGAATCGGCTGTTCCTCATCGCTATCGAATTCGTCGCGAATCTCACCGACGATCTCTTCCAAGATATCCTCAATGGTGGCGACGCCAATAATGGTGCCAAACTCGTTGACTACAACCGCCATATGCGCACGGCGTACTTGTAGATCACTGAGCAGATGGCTGATTTGCATCGAGTCGGGCACGAAATGGGCAGGATGGAGAAAATCCCGGAGTTGCGCATTCTTTCCCTGCTCCTGGGCGCGCAACAGCTCCTTGATATGCACGATGCCGATGATGCGTTCGAGATCATCCTCGTACACCGGCATGCGCGAGAAACCACTTTCGATCATTGCGTGCAGAGCATTGGCACATGAGGTGCCGACCTCCAGGGCATGAACCTCCGTACGCGGGGTCATGATTTCCCGCACAGAAGTATCGGCAAAAGCAAACACGCTATGGATGAACTCTTTCTCAGTGTCGTCGAACACGCCCTGCTCCGCGCCTTCACGGATCATGTATTTGACCTCTTCCTCCGACACCAGCGCCTCGGTAAACTTGGCCCCACTCCCAGTAGCGAATAAAAGCACGTTGGACGAGGCTGTGAGCGCACGGACCACCAGCGAGAAACTCCGCGACAAAAAATCGAGCGGGAGCGCCACGGCACAGGCCACGCGCTCGGGATGGCGCAGAGCCAAGGTCTTGGGCACCAGCTCTCCCAAGACCAGCGAGAGGTACGAAATGACGATCACCACCAGACTCAGGGCAATGACCTCTCCCCATTCCTGCAAAAACACCACGCCACTAGAGTGGAAATAGGGCTTGAGGAATTCGATAGCAGACGCACCGCCCACAGCGGACGCTAGCGAACTCACGAGCGTGACCCCAATCTGTACAGTAGCCAGAAAGCGGGCGGAATCGTCTTTCAAGCGACTGACGATACGCGCAGAAGCGTGCCCTTCTTCGACCAACTGATCGATACGGCTGCGCCGCACCGAGACTACGGCAATCTCAGCACCAGAGAAAAATCCATTGACAATAATCAGCAGAAAAATAAACGCAGCCTCGATCCAAAACTCCCCTGACATGGCGTTGCCTCCTACGACGGGGAGCGTAGCACAAGCAACAGCTGGGTTCATGGGCGGAGGAAGCGCTTTCCACTTTGATTGACGTGAGGGAGACAAGTGCCTAGGCTAGTGAACATCAAAAGTGCAGGTGAAAACATGGATCGTTATCTCAACGTGACTGAAGCGCGGAAAGAGTTAGTCGATATCGTAGAACAACTACAGGGCAGCGACCGGCTGGTCATTACAAAACGAGGCCAGCCCAAGGCTGTGTTGGTGAATTTTGAGCGCTACGCATTGCTAGAAGATGTCTCTTGGCTACAGCAAGACCCAGGACGCCGAGCAGCGCTCCATCAAGCCTGGGACGAATTACAGAATGAGACGCTTATCCAGCCACACAGCGGCGATGTGCCAACTGTCGCGTCCTTAAAAGCCTTAGTTCGGCAGTCCGCCTAGACGAGGTCACCTTCCATGTGCATACGAAAATTCTGGATTCCGGGTCGCGGCCTATGGCCTTGCCCGGAATGACGAACGTGGCAGGGTCGTCATTCGGGCGAAAGCCGGAATCCAGGGAGAGTGAGCATATTTTTACCAGGAAATTGATATGCACCCTCACCTTCCTGAATCTCTTCCGCCGGTCCTAAATCCCTTCCCATTTTCTCAGCGCTACGTTTCTACGACGCAGGCGAAGAGAAACACCCCCCGCCTTTGCCTCACCCTCGGAAAGCTGATAGCTGACTGCTGAGGGCTTCTCGGGAGGCGAAAGTTGAGCAAAAACGGAACCCACGGCGGCGGCATCGTCATCACTGGCGCACGACAGAACAATCTGAAAAATATCGACGTCAGCATCCCTTTCAACCAGCTCACGGTGGTCACAGGCGTGAGCGGCTCGGGCAAATCGAGTCTCGCTTTCGATATCCTCTATGCCGAAGGGCAACGGCGCTATGTTGAGAGTTTCTCGGCGTATGCCCGGCAATTCCTCGACCGCATGGATAAGCCTCACGTTGAGAAAATCGAAGGCATCTTGCCAGCCATCGCTATCGACCAGAACCGCCCGGTGCGCACCTCGCGCTCGACAGTCGGCACCATGACTGAGTTGCACGATCATCTCAAATTATTGTTTGCCAAGATCGGCATCCTGTATTGTCGGCAATGTGGGCAACCGGTCGAACGCGACTCTGCTGAGTCGGTGTTCCGCAAGCTGTTAGCGATGTGGCTCGATGGCACGCGCTTTTTACTAACGTTTTCAGTCTCAGCTCCAGCCTCGTTGCCGTGGGTGGAAGTGCGTGACGGCTTACTGCGCTCCGGCTTCCATCGCCTCGTCCACAATCACACGATCCTCGACATTCAAGAACTCAGCGAGCGACCGAGCGCCGGCCAAGATCAGTTCACGGTGCTGGTTGATCGCCTTGTGCTCTCTTCTCGTGCCAAGAAACGTATTCACGACTCTCTGGAACAAGCGTTCACCTATGGCAAGGGCCGACTCACGCTCATGTTCCTAGACGCCGACTATGCTGAGCAGGCGTTTTCTAACCAGCTTGAATGCGCGACCTGCCGTATCACCTACAAAGAGCCGGTCTCCAACATGTTCTCCTTCAATAGTCCTCTGGGAGCTTGCGAGGCCTGCCGTGGCTTTGGTCGCACGATTGATGTCGATCTCGATTTAGTGATTCCCGATCCTACGCTGTCCGTCGAAGAAGGTGCGATTAAACCCTGGCGTATCAGAGCCGCGCAATGGGAGCGGCGTGAACTGCTGGCTTTCTGCCGGAAACAGAAGATTCCTCTTTCTGTACCGTGGCAAGCACTAAGCGATGAGCAGCGTCGCACCATCATTGAGGGCGACGGCGAGTACTACGGCGTGCGCGGGTGGTTCCGTTGGCTAGAAACGAAGACCTACAAGATGCACGTACGCGTGTTCCTCGCCCGTTATCGTGGATATTTCCACTGCGAAACCTGCCACGGTGCACGTCTCAAGCCGGAAGCTCTGCTCTATCGTGTGGGCGGCAAAACTCTGGCGGAGATCAACCAGCTCAGT
>SYOC01000189.1 GCA_005804965.1 Pseudomonadota bacterium | reverse complement strand
TCCATGCCAATTTGTTCGCGCGAATGTAGAGACCGACCCAGCCTTGGGCATAGGCAATGAAGCCGGTAACTGTCATTGGGCCTTTGGCTATGGTTGGCAGTTTCTCGCCGAGTGTGACCTCTTCGATATAGCGTGGCGTTGCGCCGCGAATTTCCTCCTCAGCGTAGATCTGGAAGATTTTGGCCAGATCCTCACGAGAGTAAGACAGCGGCTTCTTTTGTTTCACCTCGTCATACTTCGTCCCGCGTTCGCGGGCAGTGTCGCGCTCGGTGCGGAAACACCAACTGTCGCCACCGGCGACGAGTTCCTCGTGCTGGTTGTAGTAGTCCACGTGATAAATCTGCTGAATGGCACGCCCGGCGAAGCGGGTATCATGTTCCACCAAGTCTTTAAGCCAAGCTTTCGTGGTAAAGGCGTCGCCGCGTCGCATTGGTTTGTGCCACGTCAAATTCGCACCGGCCCACATCGCGTGTACGCCGGGCAGTCCGCCGACATAACCGCTCAGGATGCGGTTGAGCGGAAACACAAACGACGGTGGGGCAATCACCTCTCCGTACTGCGTAGTGGCGGCATAGGTGGGATCGCACCACAGAGGATTGTCATCGCCAATGCCGTGAGCATAGTGACGGATATTGTCACGGGTGGCTTCGTAGCACCACGGTTCGAGAGAGTCTTCGATGGGAACGCCAATCAAGCGGCGCAAAGCGGTCAGAGCTTCTTCGGTAATCAGCGAAAAGCGTTGTGGTTGGGTGTCTGCCATGCGTGTTCCTATTCGTGAAAAAGATTCGCTTGTCCTACCTATCGCATTCCGGTGTAGCTGAGCAAGGAGCAGGACACGCGGTCGAGGGATATCGCGCAGGTGTCCCTTGCTTGCTAGGTGGGGCTGACCGCAGTGGCGCTTTGCGCTAGAGCTTGAACCAGATCTCTCAGGAGGGTGAATATGACAACCTATCGGCATATTACTGTGAACCCTATTGCTGGCGCACTGGGCGCTGAACTGAGTGGCGTGCAATTGGGCAGCCTTGACGACGCAACGTTTCAGGAGATTCATACCGCGTTGTTAGAACATCAAGTCGTGTTCTTTCGCGATCAGGAACTGACTCGCGAGCAGCATAAAGCGTTTGGTCGCCGCTTTGGCGAGTTGCACGTCCATCCATTTCTGCAGCCGCTTAAGAATGAGGGGCACCCTGAATTTGTGGTCTTAGAAAGCGACGCCCAACATCCGTTCGTAGCAGAGGCGTGGCATTCGGACGTGACATTTCAAGACAAACCGCCAATGGGGTCGGTGTTGCGCTGCGTGGCGGCACCGGAGTTTGGTGGCGACACCATGTGGGCCAGCATGTATGCCGCGTATGAAGCACTTTCCGATACGATGCAGCGTGTACTTTCAGACCTTGTTGCCATCCACGACACGACGCGCACCTTCTCGCGCGACACCTATCGCACCGAGCATATCGGCGGAAAAAAGGCTGAGCAGGTGGTGACAGCCGAGCATCCTGTGGTGCGTACGCACCCGGAAACCGGACGTAAAGGGTTATTTGTTAACTCAGCGTTTACCAACGCGATCAAAGGGATGAAAGCGGCAGAGAGCACGGCATTGCTGAATTTCCTGTACCATCACATTGAGACGCCTGACTTTGCGTGCCGCTTCCGTTGGCAGAGGAACTCGATGGCGATGTGGGATAATCGTTGCACGCAGCACCGTGTGGTGGCGGATAACTTAGCCGCCTATCGCCGCATGGAGCGGATCACGATTTTGGGTGACAGGCCGTTCTAGAGAATTTTCTGCGAACCGTTCTCTTGTTGTTCCCCTCAGGGCTTTTGAGGTAGTGATATGGAATTGATTGTTACTGTTCCTGACGAGGCCAAAATGGCCTTAGAACGCCGGGCGCAGGCGCGTGGGTGCTATGACGTGACGGCTTATATTGAGCGTCTCATTACTGCCGATTTATTAGCTGCCGACTCTTTTGACAGTATCCTCGCGCCTCTTCGTGAGACATTCCAAGCCAATGGGATCTCGGAAGAGGATGCCGATGCCCTCTTCCTTGAGGCACGTGAGGAGATCTCGCGCGAGCGAGAAGCGTTGGGAGATGAGTGAAGAACCTTCCCGTCTACGGGTTGTCTACGACTGTATGGTTTACTTACAAGCCACAGTCAGTGGCTCTGGCCCGGCTGCCGCGCTTTTGCGCCTCGTCGATTGCGATGAAATTACGCTGTTCGTAAGCCAAGATATTCTTGCGGAAGTGGGAGAAGTGCTCTCCCGTCCAAAAATCCGCCGAAGAAACCCATCGCTCACCGATGCGCGGGTAGATGCGCTCCTCATACGTCCGTCTCCAAGAAAAAGCGACCTTCATCGGTCAGGTACCACGGCATTTTCTCTATCCCCGTGACCCGAAGGATGAGAAGTATCTGAACCTCGCAATTGAGGTTGCGGCAGCGTATCTCGTCAGCCGAGATAAAGATTTACTGGATTTGATGACAAGTGACGCTGCGGCGTGCCAGGGTTTTCGGCAAAGATTCCCTTCGTTGCAGATCATCGAACCGTTGTCATTTTTACAGCTCGCCAAGCGAAGCTGAGCTTTCGTGAAGTGAAGGCTTTGGCAACGGTCTCACCCCAACTTCGCTTTGGTCACTTTCACCGCCGCTGCCAAGAACACGACGAAAAACCCGCTCAGGAACAGAATGTCGGTCTGGACTTCCGCGAACCCTGAGCCTTTGAGTACGATGGCGTGCAGAGCATGGGCGAAGTACCGTGCCGGCAGGCAGTGCGACAGGGCGCTGATGAACGGCGGATAGTTATCGGTCGGTACCAAAATGCCGGTAATCATGATGGAAGGGAACATCACGAAGAAACTCATGAAGATTGCCTGCTGCACGTGCCGCGCCCGCGCCGAAAAGAACACCCCGAACGCCATTGTGGCAAACATGAAGATGAGCGCGATGAATGCAAGCAGGAGCATGCTGCCTTTGATAGCAATGCCATAGAACAGATACCCGCCTCCTTGCAGGATGGCGAGGGAGAGAAAGCCAATACCAATGTAAGGAAGCATTTTCCCGAGCATGATCTCGACGAGCAGCAGCGGGGTAGACAATAATTGCTCGAAGGTACCGCGCTCGCGTTCCCCAACCAAACCCACGGCGGCAATCATCAAACAGATCTGCGTCAGCATGTTCGCTGGCATCGCGGAGAGTAGGCCGAAACGGTCTTGTAGCCCTGGGTTGTACCAATAGCGCTTCTCAATGGCGACGCGCGGCTGCGAAAACTTCTGCTCGCTACGATCACGGGTGGGAAGTTGGGTGAAAGAGAAGGCACTGGCAGTTTGCGAAATGTAGTTCCCCAGGCGCAAGGCACTCGCTGTCTTGGCACCGTTTAACAACACTTGGATGGGTGTTTCTTGGTCGCGTGCGAGCTTGTCGTCGAAGTTCCATGGAATGACCACTCCAGCTAGCCCGTCTTGTTGACGGAGAAAATCGACCACCGCGTCTTCACTGAAGACGAACTGCGGCTCGCGCAGTGCTGTCAGCGACGTGAGGTCAGTGATGAGTTGTCGGGACAATACGCTTTGCGATTGGTCGTACACCACCCACGCGGCGTTATTGACCTCGTTGGTGACAGCAAGACCGAACAAGACCAAGTAGAGCACCGGCTGAACGAGGATGGCGGCCATGAGTCCATGGTCCCGCCGCATCGTCCGCCCTTCTTTGCGAGCCATAGCGAGCACATTACGTAGCCGCATGGTGGCCTCCGATGTTAGTCATTGCGTTTGATCGTGCGCGACACACGCGCCAGGATGAGTAACAGAAACCCACACAAGATGACGATCTCCAGCCACAGCTCGTTGAACCCTTGCCCCTTCATGTACACGCCACGGGTGATGCGGAGATAGTGAGTGAGCGGGATGATTTCGCCGATCACACGGAACGGTAGCGCCATAAGAGAAAGTGGAAAGAGAAAATCGGAGAGCATCATCTGTGGCACCATAATGAGGACGCTGCGTTGGACGGCGTCCACCGACGACTTCGCGAGGCTGGAAATCAGCAGTCCCATCGCCAGCCCGATCAGCAGGAAGATCGGGGTAATGCCTAACAGGAGCCACACATTCCCCACAGGATAGACGCCAAAAATCAGGCGGCTGAAGAAAACGCTGGCGGTAATGGCTCCCATGGCGACGACTCCGAAGGGCAGGATTTTGCCGAGCACGACCTCGAGCGGTGTCACCGGCGTGACGAGCAATTGCTCTAGCGTTCCCGCCTCGCGTTCGCGCACCAGCGAGATGGCGGTGATGAGGATGGTGAGAAACATGCAGATCATGCCGAGTAGGCCGGGGATGGTGTATGCCGTACTCGATAAAGTCGGGTTGAAGAGCACGCGCATGCGCGGAGTGATGGCCGCGACGTTGGCTGGGCGCAGATTCCGTTCGGTCAGCGGCGTGCGTTCCATGCGGGTGTGAGTGTAAAAATTCCGGGCGATGCTGGTAATAAACCCTTCGGTGCTGGTCGCGAGCGTCGTGTCCGAGGCATCAAGTACGAGCCCTAAGCGCACTTCTTCACGGTTCTCGATGATCTCGCTGAAATCGCTGGGAATCAGCACGGCAGCGCGGCAATGCTGGCGTCCGAAGAACGAGTCGATCTCGCTGAGATCGCGCAGCGGTGTGATAGTGAAATAACGGGTAGCGGCAATATTGCTCTGCAATTGGCGACTAGCGCGAGTTTGCGAGCGGTCGAGGACGCACAGCGGTAGGTGGTCGAAATCCGTAGTGATGGCGTAGGCCAACAGAGTGATCTGGAACACCGGAATCGACAGCATGACGGCGAGAGTGAAGCGATCGCGCCGTAGCTCGACAAACTCACGCCAGAGGAGAATGCGCAATCTGCCCAATTTCTGACCTAGTCTAGAGACCATTCCGCCCCTCTCGTTCTGGATGCCCGCCTGCGCGGGCATGACAGGGAAAAGCGGCACAGATCGTCATTCCCGCGAACGCGGGACTC
>SYOC01000188.1 GCA_005804965.1 Pseudomonadota bacterium | reverse complement strand
GAACGCGGATCGCGGTTGGGGTTACTGCGCTCGGTCAACGGCGAACTTGTGTGCGCCCCAGGCCGGACGGCTACGGCAGGCTTCGTGGTGAACCTGCGCCGCGAGCCACGCCAGTCTATTGCTTTGCCCAAAGGAGGGACGTTCCGTTTGCACAGCGACCGTGATCGTCTGCAGTTCGGGCTGCATGCATGGCCCCCTTGGGCCAGCGAAATTGGGCGTGATTCGTATGGCTTGTGGGCGGAGTTCGAGTTTGCCGGGGTTCGGCAGCGCTTGCGCTGGATTCCGCCGGGACGCTTTTGGATGGGTTCGCCGGAAGATGAAGAAGGACGATTCAGGGATGAGGGACCGCAGCACGAAGTACAGATCACCCAGGGCTTTTGGCTGTTTGATACGCCGTGTACCCAAGCTTTGTGGCAGGCAGTGATGGGGAAGAATCCGAGCCAGTTCAAGGGCAAAGAGCGTCCGGTGGAACAGGTGAGTTGGGAAGACTGTCAGCAATTTATTGCCAGACTTAACGACCACTGGCCAACATTAGCGTTGGCGCTTTCCAGTGAAGCCGAGTGGGTATATGCCTGTCGGGCTGGGACGACGACCGCTCGCTATGCTGACGATTTGGATGCGATTGCTTGGTATGAAGAAAATAGTGGCGGTGAGACCAAACCGGTGAAAGGGCGACAACCGAACGGATGGGGATTGTACGATATGCTCGGAAACGTAGCCGAATGGTGTCATGACAATCAGCGGGATTACGCCCAGCCGGTCGGACCCGATCCTCTTGGGCCAACGACCGCTGGGGCCAATCGAGTTTTTCGGGGCGGCCTCTGGCGCTGGGGTGCGCGGCGCGTCCGCTCTGCCTTTCGCGACGCGGACTCCCCAGGCCTCCGCTACGTCCTCCTCGGCTTCCGCTGTGCGAGTTCCAGTCAGGCCAGTAAGATGGCGCGCCGAGAGGAGACGGACGGTGGCAGGGCGCGCGTGAGGGCAGGAGGAAGATAGAGACAGAGAGGGGAGATAGAGACAGAAAAGGAAAACGTGGAGCGTGAGGCGTGAAGGGGAAGGCCTGAGGCGTGAAAACCCCACCCGGACATGAAGTGTCCGGGCTACAGCATGACGCTGGCTCAAGCCAGCTTTCGGCCTTCAAGCCTCCAAAGCCCCATTGATGGGGCGCTGTTTTGTAGCCCGGTGATTGATCGCCGGGAGAAGGAGGAGAGACATGAATCTTCCGTCGTCCGGCCTTGAAAGACCGGCCTACCATCAAGCGCCGCGCAGCGGCGCAGGCAGCACGGCGTGCTGCTGTAAGGGTAGCCGGAGGTTTTAGCCTCCGGTGTATGTATGCCCCTCTTTTCCCCTCATCCACTCTCGACGGGCTGCCCGCCGCCGTGGGCGTCGGCCTGGGGCCAGGACCGATATGGTCCGTGGGCGGCGCTGTGCGTAGGCGAAGTGGAACAGCGCTTGCGCTGGATTCCGCCGGGGCGGTTTTGGATGGGTTCGCTAGGGAGCGAGCGAGGTCGTGATGAAGATGAAGGCCCCCAGCATGAGGTGCAAATTTCACAAGGCTTTTGGCTGTTCGACGCGCCCTGCACCCAAGCCCTCTGGCAGGCGGTGATGGGGGAGAATCCGAGCCGTTTCCAGAAGGGCGACTGGCAGGAGCGTCCGGTGGAACAGGTCAGTTGGGAAGACTGCCAGCAGTTTATTGCCCGGCTCAACGCGCAATTGCCAGAGCTGGCTTCGGCTTTGCCCAGCGAAGCCGAGTGGGAATATGCCTGTCGAGCGGGGACAACGACTGCTCGCTACGCCGAAAAATTGGACGCGATTGCGTGGTACGACCGTAACAGCAAAGGCGAGACACATCCGGTCAAGCTGAAGCAGCCGAACGCTTGGGGGCTGTACGACATGCTCGGGAATGTGGACGAGTGGTGCTACGACGGTCGGCGTGCGTACACAGCAGCATCCGTGGTCGATCCTCTTGGGCCAACGACCGCTGGAGCCCATCGAGTTATTCGGGGCGGCGACTGGTTCTGGTTTGCGCAGGACGTCCGTTCTGCCTATCGCTACGCGGACTCCCCAGGCTACCGCTACGGCAACCTCGGCTTCCGCTGTGCGAGTTCCAGTCAAGCAAGCAAGATGACGCGCCGAGAGGAGACGGACGGTGGCAGGGCGCGCGTGAGGGCGGAGCCCACGCCGCCCGCCGCAGGCCGGTGAGACGAGGCGCAAGACTAAGGAATGGAAGGTGGAGGGGCGCATTAGTTCCCCACGGCTCGCGCCGTGGGCTATATTCTTATAGTCCCCTTCAGGGGGAGCTGTTTTGTAGCCCAGTGATTAATCGTCGGTCTATAGATGGAGATTGCGTAGTACAAAATGAGCGGAAACGGCAGCGAAACCATTGAAATCATTCCGCTCGCGCTCAAGAAAATGGCGCGAAGAGGGATTGCTGAGGCTTGGGTAACGGAGGCCGTACGGCATCCAGAACAGGTGATTGCCGGGCACGGTGGAAGAAAAGTCGCACACAAACGCGTGACTCTCCAAGGCAAGGAAGGCTTGTTGCGCGTCGTGTATGAGGAAATTGGAACGGTTCTCGTTGTCGTGACAGCCTATTACACTTCGGACCTCGCACGCTATTGGAAGGACGATTTATGAAAATCGAGTACGACGCCACTCACGATCTCTTGAATATGGAATTTTTACCAGAGGTTCCGGTCACCGAATCGGTAGAGGTCGATGGCATTATTATCGATTATGCGGCGGATCGACGCATCGTTGCCATCGAAATCCTCGACGCGAGTAGACGCACGACCCAAGATCTGCGCTCTTTGACGGATGTTGCGGTCGTGCAGCAGGTAGGGGCAGTCGTGGCGTGATGGTGAAGCCGATGTTGTCGCCCTGTTCAGGGGATGCTCTATCGGTAGTCTGGCGATTGATCGTCGGAGGTTTTAACCTTCGTTGTGTGTATGTCCCTCTTCCCCCCTCATCCACTTGCCACTGGCAACCCGACGCTCTTGCACTTCCAGACCCTGCGACGTACAGTCATGGCCCGAATAGCTGGGGAAGTACCTCAGCGTCCTTGTTTTTCCTTGCGCGCCTGTAGCTCAACGGATAGAGCGCCGGGCTTCGAACCCGTCGGTTGGGAGTTCGATTCTCTCCAGGCGCGCTCTTTTTTTCTTCGAGGCACTGCTGCGTGAGTATTCTGCGGAGGATTTTCGGACGTGAACCCGAGGTCGCGTCATCCACTCCATCAAGTGAGCTGCCTGCACAGCAGGGGGCGCACGATGCCGTCCTTTCTTCGTCTCGCCCGCTGAATAATTATATCGTTGTCATTCTCGACAGTTGCCGCTTCGACACGCTGATGGAGGCTGCGCCTGCGACCTTGAGCCGCCTGGGTGTGATCGAAAAACGTTGGAGCTATGCCTCGTGGACGGCCCCTTCGCACTATAACCTGCTCATGGGTCTGCTGCCGCATTCAAGCCCGACGCATGTCTATGCCTCGGAGTACTACAAGCAGGATTTTCTCAAGTATGGTGAACGCCTCGGCACCGAACAGTTCGAGTTTAAGAACCTGATTCCTCATCTGTTTCTGCCCACCGTTCTGAAGCGCAAGCTGGGCTACAGCACGCACGCCATGGTGTCGCTGCCGGTGTTGAATCCCGCCACGATCCTGAATAAGGATTTCGACTCCTTCACGTTGATGCCGACGCACAACGACATGAACGCGATGCTCGACCGCTTGACCTTTTCGCCTGAGCGTCCGTCGTTCTACTTGCTGAACGTGGGGGAAACGCATTATCCCTATGCTTTGCCGGACGAACCGGAGAATGCATGGCCGAAGATTCATGGTGTTCACGGCGTGTTCAAGCATATGGACGACCTCGTCGTCGGCGGCAAATTGGTGGAGAGTGAAGAGGGCGGTCTCAAATTCTTCGATCAAGACAAGCTCAATCAACTGCGGACTCGCCAGATTGCCGCCATCCGCTACTTGGACGGTGTCTTCACTCGCTTGTTCGACATCGTGCCAGCGAACACCTATGTGACGGTTACTGCCGATCACGGCGAGCTGTTCGGCGAGGCGGGTTATTTCGGGCACGGGCCAATCAACCACGACAAGGTGTTCGAGGTGCCGTTCGTGGAAGGCAAAATTCGTTAGTGGCCTGCCTGAGAGAGTTCCGCGCATGAGAGATCCCAAGATACTGATCGGCCTCGCCATCAGCGCGGTGTGTGTGTGGACAGTGGTCCACGGGATCGAATGGGCGGCAGTCGGCGATGCCCTGCGTCGTACTAATCTACTTCTGACACTGCCCGCGCTGGGGTTTCTGGCGTTGGTGTTTTTGCTGCGTGCGCTGCGCTGGCAGCGGCTGGTCGCGCCGATTATGGTGTTGCCGCTGCGTCCGTTCTGGTCGGCCTCGCTCATCGGTTTTATGGCCAACGACATCTTGCCGCTACGGCTGGGGGAGGTCGTGCGTGGGTATGCTCTCGCTCACCTGACGGCGGTGTCGGTAAGCACAGCGTTGGCGACCTCGCTGCTCGAACGGGTGTGGGACACAGTGACTGTCGGCATTGTCGCGCTGTTTACGGCGTCGCAGTTTCCGCTGCCGCCCTGGGTAGCGCGTACCAATTGGACGGTGCTGCTAGTCAGTGTGATGTTGTTGATTGCTGGCGTGTGGCTGGCACGCCAAGAGCAGCGTCAATTGCCCTGGCTCCCGGCACGGTTTGCCGTTGTAGCCGAGCGCTTTCTCAGCGGCTTTCGCTCGTTGCAGAGCTTCTCCGCACTGGCATGGGTCATTGGACTGTCCTTTGCCATCTGGTTTGCGTTGGTGGGGTATTATTGGGTGTTGTTACATGCCTGCGGATTTACGTTGCCGTTCAGTGCCGCCTTACTGGTCATGGTGTTCACCGTGATTGCTGCCGCCGTGCCAGCAGCCCCTGGATTCGTCGGAACCTTTCAATATGCAGTGGTGCTGGCACTCTCGTTTTTTTCGGTGCCAAAAGCCGAGGCGTTGGGGTTTTCCATCATTGCCCACCTCATGCAGCTTATCCCGGTGATTATCGCGGGATTGATTGCGCTCGTGCGTGCCCGGTTGCCGCTGTGGCCGTCGCGGCTGGTAGTAAGCGGGGGAGTCGCTGTTGCGCGTCCGAACGAGCCACGGGTCGAAGTCGAAGGAGTTTCGTCCGGGGGAGCTGTTTAGTAAAAAACGGTGCGCAAGCGCACCTGACAAACGGTGGTTAGCGACTGCCATTGCTGGATGACTCAGCATTGCCGTTGAGCAGGGCATGCTCGATTGCTGCCTCACGATACTGGCGGGCACGTTGTTGGTCGCGCCCCTGCTCGAAGTGCAGGGCAAGCTCTGCCGCGATTTCCATGCTGCGTGCGCCGTAGGCCAGTTCTCCACGTTCGCCCAAGCGGCGATGGAGTTGGACGCGCCGCCCGGCGGTGACTCGCTCGTACCAAGCTTGCTGATAGAGTGCATGAAGAAACTGATAACGAGCGGCAACCGTGCCATCCGGCCATTCGCTGACACCTTGGGGGCGCAGAAACTGTCCGCGTCGAGCAAGATCTTCGCAACAGGTTTCGACAGCAATGATGTCTTCCTCAGTGGCAGCAGCCACGGCCGCTGCCGAGAACTCTACCCCGGCAACACTGGCGACTTCTAAAATGCGCTGCTGCTCTGGAGTCAGTCTGTCAATCTGTGCGGCAATAATGTGCTGAAGATTCGGCGGCACTTCGGTTTGCACGTCGTCAAGCGTGCCGTCCAGTTTCCAGGCTCCGTGTTTGGCGATCCAGCCCCGCTCGACCAGATGATCGACCAAGTTGGTAAGAAACAGCGGATGACCCCCAGTTTGCCTATGAAGCAGCGGAGCGAGTAGCTCCGGTAGGAGATGCTCGGGAAAACGCACGGCGAGATAGCTGGAGATGGCAGCGACGGACAAGGGCGTCAGCGCGAGTTCTTCGCCTTGCCGATGGGCATGTACGTCATGCTTCAGATTCTTAAGCGGATGTTCCTGCCGTGGGAGTTCTTCCGGTCGATATTCTCCGATAATGAGGAGGCGGGCGGGTTCTCGTCGCCGCGCGAGCAACGCTAAAAGATCTAACGTTGCATAGTCACTCCAGTGGAGATCTTCCACAACCAGCAGGAGTGGGATGTCGGCGGCGAGGGATTCCAGCGCTTCCGCCAATTCCCGCAGCATGTGCTCTCGCGACAAACCTTGGACTTCTCTCCGCAGCCGTTTGCGTTCTGCCGTTCCCAACAGCGCGGGCAACTGCGCAAGCCAGACTGGGGCATGCTGTTGCAATGCAGAGATAGCTTGTTCGCCCGTCGCACGACACAGCCGCGTGAGGGCTTCGAGAATGGGCAGGTACGCCTCTCCGGCTCCGGAGTGTTCGACACACTGGCTGCGGGCGATGTGCAACGCCTGCGATTGCCCAGCTTTCGCGAGAAACGCATCAATCAATGCTGTTTTGCCAAGGCCGGCTGCCCCGGTGAGAAAGACTGTCTGCCGATAACCTTGGCTGACCTTGGTGAGGCAGTGTTCGAGCTGTGCGCTCTCGGCTTCACGCCCAACCAAGAGGAAGTGCTGAGGAGTGAGAACTGAGGACTGAGTGGAGAGAGCAGCACCG
>SYOC01000187.1 GCA_005804965.1 Pseudomonadota bacterium | reverse complement strand
ATTCAGCCTGCTTTCGCTAGCATTGTCGTGGTGCCCGGACATGAAATGTCCAGGTAAAGGGCACCGATTGTTCCTGCTCTTCTCTGACCGCACGGATTTCTTCCTCTGTGACCAGCCGCCGTTGTCCGCGCCCTTCCGTGAGCCGCAGCATTGCTTCCGCTCTTTGCTTATGTCGATTCGATTCTTCTGCCGCCTTACGCATGAGTTGAGCAATGACCGTATTTTGCTCCTCTTCTGAAAAAGTACGATCAAATGCTTCTTTCACGTTAACGGAACACTGCACCAAGACCTTGTCGCCTGCTGCTTCTTCACAACGCGGCTTTTCGTTAGAGCAAGGCACCAAATCCGCCGGCTAAGCTGTTCGTTTTGATCGCATATTCCCCCGGCAAAAGTGAACGCAGGAATCTGTGCTGTTGGGGTGCGCCGATGGCTCATCGCAGCTTACTGGCCCAATCCTTGCCGCTCCCCTGGGAAGTGCGCTACAGTGCCGTGCAACGCAACTAACGCATCTAGGGAGGACATGGCGATGCAATATGACGTACTCATTAAAGATGGCTTGCTCGTGGATGGTTCGGGGATGCCCGGATATCAGGGCGATCTCGCAGTGGCGGATGGCAAAATTGTTGCCATGGGCAAGGTCAGCGGTCCCGCCAAGGAAACGATCAATGCCAAAGGCTTGGTCGTCGCTCCCGGTTTTGTCGACGTACACACGCATTACGACGCCCAGCTCTTTTGGGACCCGTGGGCGACGCCTAGCAGTTGGCATGGTTTCACTAGCGTGTTCATGACCAATTGTGGCTTCGGGCTAGCACCGTGCAAACCGCAGGATCGTGACTACATCACCCGCATGTTGGTCAAGGTCGAGGCCATGCCGTTGGAAAGCCTCAAGCTCGGTGTGCCGTGGAACTGGGAGACCTACGGCGAATATCTCGATTCTATCGACCGGAAGCTGGCTGTAAACGTGATGGCGCTCGCGCCGCACTCGACGATCCGTTACCACGTCATGGGCGACGAGTCGCGCAAGCGTGAAGCCACACCGGCGGAAATCAGCCAGATGCAAGCGCTGGTCGCTGATTGTGTACAAGCAGGCGCGTTCGGATTTTCGTCTTCATCTGGTCCGGTACACTTCGATGGCGAAGGGCTGCCGGTGCCGAGTCGTCACGCCTCGCAAGATGAGATCGTAGCGCTAGCGAGTGTGTTGAAAGACTTCCATCGCGGCACGGTCTGCGTGATTCCCCCAGGAATTCCTCGTGTCAAACAATCCGACATGGACTACATGGCGCGTCTCTCGCGCGAGAGCGGCCGGCCGGTGCTGTGGAACTTGTTGGCACAGACGTGGGATGCACCAAATCATTGGCAACAAGTGCTGGACTGGACGGCAGATGCCTTCCGCGACGGCGCACGTGTGCATCCGCTAGCGCTGTGCGAACGGTTCGACCTGACCTTCTCTTTGCGTGGAGCAGTGTTCGAGGACATGCCGGGGTGGAAAGCTGCTGCTACTGGCCCACGTTCGCAGAAGATCGCGAATTACTCCAACCCCGAGATTCGTGCTGCCATGCAGCGGGACTTGGATGATTCGACACCAAAGGTTTTCTCGAAACGCATGCAAGACGTCTTTGTCAGTGCCGTGCGCCTGCCTGAACATCAAGCCTTTGTTGGCAAGGATATGGCCGAACTCGGCCAGCTCCAAGGAAAGACTCCACTGAATGCCATGATCGACCTCGCGCTGGCAGAGAATCTCGAAACCCAGTTCGTCATTCGTGGCTTTCAGAACGGCGACGACAACGCGGTGCGCGGCATGACCGACAGCCCGTATGTGTTGACCGGCGGGTCGGATGGCGGTGCCCATATTGCCTTCCTCTGCCAAGTGACTTACTCCAGCCACTTGCTCAGCCACTGGGTGCGCGAGAAAAAAGCGCTGACGATTGAGCAGGCGGTACGGAAGCTGACGTTCGATCCGGCTGTGTTACTGGGGATTCCCAATCGTGGGTTGCTGAAGTCTGGCATGGCTGCCGACTTGACGATCTTCGACCCCGACAAAGTGCAAGCCAAAGAGAAGCAGTTTGTGCAAGACATGCCCGGCGGAGCATCTCGCCTCGTCGCACGTGCCGAAGGCTACCGATACACCGTGGTCAACGGACAAGTCGTGTTCCGCGACGGCGAGCCCACGGGCACATGTTCCGGGCGGGTGCTGAGAAGCTACGAATAAAAAGGAATCCAGGAGTCAGAATTCAGAAGAGAAGAATTTTTTCTTCCAAGCTCCAACTTCTGAATGCTGGCTTCTGACTTCTGAATTCTCGTTTCCGATACCCAGGACTCAGCACTCATCCCCGCTCATGTTGAAGCACACCTTCCAACACATCCACGGCGTAGGCGAGAAGACCGAGAAACGCTTGTGGGCGGAAGGAGTGACTACCTGGGAGGCCTTTCTTGATCGCCATCGCACGCTCTCCCTTCCGCAGTGGCAACGCGAGTTGGGGTGTGTGGAATTGGAAGCCTCGCTGCAAGCCCTGGAGCGGCGTGATGCTCAGTATTTCAGCGCGAGGCTCTCTCCGGCATTGCAGTGGCGACTCTACTCGGAGTTCAACCAGCGCATTGCCTACTTGGACATTGAGACGACTGGTGGCAGCAATGGCAGTACTCCGGGCATTACCGTGATCGGCCTGCATGATGGCGAAGTGCCGCGCGTCTACGTGCAAGGGCGAGACCTCGCCAGCTTCGTGCGCGATATCGAAGAGTTTACCCTGCTCGTGACCTATAACGGGAAGTCGTTCGATCTTCCGGTCATCCGGCAAGACTTGGGAGTGCCGCTCATGCAGGCGCATATCGACCTACGCTATGCGCTGGCGGCGTTGGGTTACAAAGGCGGACTGAAGAAGATCGAGCGGGCGGTAGGGCTGGAACGCGAAGGGCCGCTCGCGTTACTCGATGGTTGGTGTGCCATCTGGCTGTGGCAATATCACTGTCAAGGCGTACCTGGCGCGTTGGAGACGCTGCTGCGCTACAACCTCGAAGACGTGGTACATCTGCCTGCGCTTTTGGCTTTGGTCTACAACACTCGCATCCGGCAGGTGCCTTTCGCAGTGAAGCCCATGGCGTCACCTGCCGTCGCAACCATTCCTTTCGGCTTTGACGAAGCGCTGGTCTATCGCGTATTGGCCGACACCGGGCGCACGATCTCGCTCACTGCCTCCCCGGAATTGTCTTCCCCACACGAGACAAGCGCCGATCTCTAGAAAAGAACCTTCCCCTTGGCAAGTAACACCAGGGTTGGTATGGAAAGCTGGCAGCTCTAGTACAAGAGACTCTTGACCTCACAAGGGAGAAATATGCGTCTGGTTACGTTTCTACGGCTAGGTGAACCTCGTCTCGGGGCAGTGGTCGAGGATCAAGTCATTGACCTCAACGCCGCCTACCAACTCATGCAAGAGCGCACGGGAAAGCAACGAGTCAAAGAAATTGCCGCTGCCGTGTTACCCGCAGATATGGTCGGCTTTCTGTCCGCTGGCGACGACGCGCTCAAAGCCGCCAGCACGACGATCAATTACGTCACCAACGCGGACAAAGGTGCTTTCCTCGGCCAAGGTATCGTCTATGGCCTGAAAGCCGTCACCCTCAAAGCGCCGGTGCCGCGCCCGCCCAAATTAATCCTCGTCGGCTTGAACTACCGCGATCATGCTGAAGAGGCCAAAATGAAAATTCCTGAAGAGCCCACCATCTTTTCCAAATATCCCAGCGTCGTGATTGGCCCCGGCGATGGCATTCGCATGCCCAAGGTCTCGACGCAGATTGACTTCGAGGGCGAATTCGCCTTTGTCATCGGCAAGCGTGGCAAAGATATTCCCAAAGATAAGGCGCTCGATTATGTGGCTGGCTACACTATCGTGCATGATGTGAGCTGCCGTGACTATCAAATGCGTACCGGCCAGTGGATGGTCGGCAAAACCTTCGACACCTTTGCACCGATGGGTCCGTATCTGGTCATGAAAGATGAGATTCCCGACCCGCATACGCTCAACCTCACCACACGGGTCAACGGCGTGGTGATGCAAAGCTCCAACACCAAACATCTGATCTTCAACACCTTCGACTTGATCACCTACATTTCGCAGGTGTTTACCTTGGAACCCGGCGATGTCGTATCCACGGGCACCCCCGCTGGCGTCGGCTTCGCTAGGAATCCGCAGGTGTTCCTCAAGCCAGGAGACGTAGTGCGCATCGACATCGAAGGGCTCGGGGCTTTAGAGAACCCGATTGTGGCAGCGGAGTAGTCTCCTAGTGCCTCATCGTATGAATGCTCATCAACCCGTTCTCGTCATGCCCGCGCAGGCGGGCATCCAGAGAGAGTCAGTCCCGTCCTCCGGCTCTTTTGTCTGGATTCCCGCTTTCGCGGGAATGACAAAAAAGACTGAGGAAACCCCACATGACCGACTACTCCATTAAAGACAAAGTCGCTATCGTTGGCATTGGCGAGACCCGCTATTACAAAGCCGGGCAAGCGCCGGTCAGCGAATTCCAGCTTGCGCTCGAAGCCATTCAGAAAGCCGTCGCCGACGCCGGGCTGCGCATCGAAGACGTCGATGGTTTCGCTTCGTACAGTGATGATCGCAATGATCCAACGCGCCTCGCTGGCGCACTGGGTATTCCGCAAATCCAGTTTTCCAATATGCACTGGGGCGGTGGCGGCGGCGGCATGGCAGGAGCCGTGGGCAATGCTGCGGCTGCGGTCGTCGCCGGCTATGCCAAGCATGTCGTTGCCTTTCGTGCGTTAGCGCAAGGGCAGTTCGGACGCTTCGGCCAAGGACATGCCGGGGCGCGTGTGCGTGGTGCAGCCGCCTACACGGCTCCCTATGGACTCATGTCCCCGGCGCAAATGTTCGCCATGCGCACGCAACGCTTCATGCACGAACATAAAATCAGCCAGGAAGCACTGTGTGGGATCTCGTTGGCTTCGTACAAACATGCGCAAGAGAACCCACGGGCGGTCATGTATGGACGCCCGTTCACGCGCGAGTCGTACTACAATGCGCGTTGGATCGTCGAGCCGTTTCGCCTCTTCGACTGCTGCCAGGAAAATGACGGCGCGGCGGCAGTTGTGCTCACCAGGGCAGATCGCGCCCGCGACCTGCGCCACAAGCCGGTGTACCTCATGGCCGCTGCGCAAGGCACGGGCTACCGCCAATGGGTACCCGCGCATAACGACCCGGATTATGCAACCTCGAACTTCAAGACCTTGGCTCCACGACTCTACGACATGGCGGGTATCGGCCCCAAAGATGTCGATGTCGCCCAAGTCTACGAAAATTTTACTGGCGGCGTATTGATGAGTCTCGTCGAACATGGACTCTGTGATGCCGATGAGGCTGAGGCCTTCTGCACCAACGGCAACCTAGAGTGGCCCAATGGCAAACTGCCGCTCAACACCAGCGGCGGCAATCTGGCGGAAGCGTATATGCACGGCCTCGAACTGGTACTCGAAGGCGTACGGCAATTGCGCGGCGACTCGACCTGTCAGGTCAAAGACGCGCGGGTCTGTCTCGTCGCCGCCGGGCCGATGGTGTCGCCGGTGAGTAATTTGCTGTTACGGAACTAATGCCGGGAAGAAGTCAGAAACCAGAATACAGAAGTCAGAATAAGAAAATCTCCTTTCTTCTGAATTCTGCCTTCCGGATTCTGAATTCTCGCCCCTTCATCGAAATCTCAGAGGACGAATGAAATGGCTAGTGAGTCCAACATCACCACCGAATCCTACCTTCCCGAAGGTATGCCCTTGCCGGCACCAATGCCCGACGGACTGGATGCACCCTTTTGGGAAGGCACTCGTGCTCATACCTTGCTCGTCCAACGCTGTAACGCTTGCGGGACGTTTCAGTTCGGTCCGGAGTGGATCTGCCACAAGTGTCGCTCAAGCGATGTCGGCTGGGCACAGTGTTCCGGGCGCGGCAAGGTCTACGCGTTCGAGCGCGTGTGGCACCCCGTCCACAAAGCGCTCAGAGACAAAGGACCCTATCTCATCACCCTCGTCGAACTGCCAGATGCCGGTAACGTGCGCATGGTCGGCAACCTCCTTGGCGATCCACAACAAGACGTCAAAATCGGCGATGACGTCGAAGTGGTATGGGAAGATCATCAGGACGTGACGCTGGTACAGTGGCGGCGGCCCGGACAATGATTGTCACCTCACATCGTGGCGCGGGGTTTCTCGAACCCGAAAACACCCTCCGCGCCATTCGCCGAGCGATTGATCTCGGTGCCGATCAGGTCGAGATCGACGTGCAGCTCACGCGCGATGGTCATCTCGTGCTGATGCACGACGAAACGGTGGACCGAACCACCAATGGGAAAGGAAAATTGAGCGAGTTGCTGTTCGCGGACCTGCGTCAGCTCGACGCTGGCCAAGGAGAACGCGTACCGACGCTTGAGGAAGTGCTCGACCTCACCCACGGGAAAATCACCCCACAGATCGAACTCAAAAGCCCGGGCCTCGCGCCTGCTGTCATCGCCACATTAGACGCTCTCGCATGTACCGACCGTGTCATCCTCACCTCATTTCTTCACTCAGAATTAGCCGAAGCACGGCAGCTCTATCCCAGTATTGCTACCGGAGCCTTATGGGGTCGTCTGCCCAACGATGTTGTTGGGCAGGCCAAACAGCTCGGCGTGCAAGCGCTGCATCTGTGGCATCAGTTCATCACCCCACAGATCATTGCGGATGCTCATGCTCACGGGCTGCTCGTCCGCGCTTGGAACGCCAACAAAGAGGAAGAAATGCAGCGGCTCATCGACCTCGGCGTCGATGCCATCGGCTCGGACCGACCCGATGTGCTGAGTGAAGTGTGCCGCCGGGCCGGGGTGCGGTAGAAAAGTCTCATCCAAACTGAATCAGCTCAATCACCGTGCCATCCGGATCGGTAAAGCAGACGAACGACTCGCCGCCTTTGCCGTCTTTTTGCGGAAAGACCTGCGGCTCGGAAAAGAACTCCACGCCTTCCAGGTTAGCGGCTTTCACCTTATCGCAGAGTTCTTGCAACTTGTCCGTCACCAGGGCAATGCGTGCCATGCCGACATGCCACAGATGCGGATACGGCTTTCCTTCAGGCTTAGGGCTCTTCCACTCAATAAGATCGAGGCGGGTGCTGCGCTTGTCGTCCCCACACTGGAGCAACGCCGCCCGGCCACGCGGCTGCGGCATGCGTAGCCCACGCTCAAGGTAGGTATTGCCAACTTCGCTGAGGTCCCGCACGACCCTGAACCCCAACAATTCGTAAAATGCTAAAGAACGTGCAAAATTCGTCACGTTGACATTGATATGGTAGATGCCTTTGACCATACAGTGCTCCTTTACGGCTATCGCAGCCCAACCAACCCATTCGATACTGCTAATTTGCCCTCGGCAGTACGCACCTCGAACCGGATCACGTCACCATCGGGCGAGGCTTCGCGTGCGAGAATACGCACGGTAATCTCCGACGGCATCAGCACCATGGCACTGAAACGCCCGGCTACGCGCCGCACGAACTCAGGGCGATTGTCTGCTTCTCGTTCCACAATCTGGGAGACGGCCAGTGCTAACGTGGCTGTGCCGTGCAAGATCAGGTCCGGTAGCCCGGCCCGTTTTGCGACAGCAATGTCGGTGTGGACTGGGTTCCAGATGCGTGCGCATTCTGTGTAGACATGCGCAGACAGCGCGGCAATCGCGATTGGAATTTCTGCCCGCGCGGCAGCAACCTCAATCGAACGGGGTGCCGATGGCGCATCGGTCGCAAAACGATCTTCACCGACGACGGCGACATCGCGAAACAGCCCACCTTGCCACGTTGTGCAAACGGGATTGCCAGCGGCATCCACCGTATCCAACCGCATAGTCTGGAACGCACCGGGTTTGCGACGTTCGACTCCTACAATCGTCGCACGTGTAGTGAGCCTATCTCCCGGGCGCGGACTGCGATGAATGACGAGATCATGGGTGGCATGCACCGAGCGCACCGCCTCGTCGTGCGTCAAACCCACAGCACTTGCGCTCTCGCGCATGCTGACAACGGTCGGCCACTCGAAACACACCGGGAACAGCGGGTGCGCGATGACGTTCCCTGGGCGCAGTGTGTCCAGGTAACAAGGCAACGTCTCCCCCAGCCCAGCGGCATACGACATGAGCCAGCGTTCGTCGATGTCATGAACAATTGCTGCGGCGGAAGCGCCGACAGTCGATGAATTCAGCGGCATACGTTTCTCCTTTGCATCCTCTATTCTGTGAATGGTACCCTAATGCTCCGTCGCCTTTTCCGCGCCGAGTCCGGTATTGGCACGCACGAGTAGCTCGGCAAATTTTTCCTCAGCGGCGGGTTCTCGACGGACAAGCGTGCCAAGAACGGCACCAAGAAATCCGAGTGGGATACTGACAATCCCAGGGTTTTCTAGCGGAAAAAGTGCTTCAGTGCCCATCAGGCTGGGGCTTATAACAATGAGGAAAATAGACGCGACAAGTCCGGTCGCAAGCCCCGTGACCGCACCGGTCGTGTTGAACCGTTTCCAGAACAGCGACAGCACAATCACCGGCAAATTGGCTGAGGCCGCCACAGCAAACGCCAGCGCCACTAAAAAGGCTACGTTGGCGGTCGGCCCGAGCAGAATAGCAATCGTGATGGCCACTGCACCCACAACAAACGCGGTGATCCGCGCTACACGCACTTCCTCGCCAGGATTCCGCTCTTTCCCGTGGTGAATGACGTTCGTGTAAAAATCATGGGCAAACGAGGTCGAGGCGCTAATCGTCAACCCGGCGACCACTGCCAAAATAGTGGCAAAAGCGATTGCCGCCACAAAGGCGAAGAAAATATCCCCACCCAGAGCCTGTGCGAGCAATGGTGCGCTCATGTTCGTTCCACCATTGGCCAGGATGGTATCGCGTCCGACCAATGTCGCGGCACCAAACCCAAGGAAGGTTGTCATAATGTAAAACGCACCGATGAGCACCATGGCCCACACCACGCTGATACGTGCGGTCTTGGCATCCGGCACGGTATAGAAGCGCACGAGAATGTGTGGCAACCCGGCGGTGCCAAAAATCAGTGCCATGCTCAACGAGATGAGATCCAGCGGTCCATAGGGCGGCTTGAAGCGCAGCCCAGGTTGAAAGAAATCTTTTGTGACTTGGACTCCGTTCTCGAGATAGGTCACATGGGCAATCGCATCAAAGAATTTGACGAGGCTGAAGTCAAAACGCGCGAGCACCAAAAGACTGAGCAACACCGTACCGCTCATCAGTAGAATCGCTTTGACGATTTGTACCCATGTTGTGGCTAGCATGCCACCGAACACCACGTAGGTAATCATAAGGAGGCCGACGCCGATGACAGCGGTCTGATAGGTAATCCCAGAGTCTTTGAGGAGCAAAGCCACCAGCGCACCAGCACCAACCATTTGCGCAATCATGTAAAAAGTGCTGACAGTCAGTGTGCTCAAGGCTGCCATCGCACGTACCGGGCGCGGGCTCAAACGATAGGCCAACACATCCGCCATGGTGTATTTGCCCGCGTTCCGTAAGGGTTCGGCGACGATCAGCAGCACGGTAAGATAAGCGACGAGCCAGCCAACCGAGTACATAAAACCGTCGTACCCCTGGAAAGCAATAATGCCGGCGATGCCCAAGAACGACGCCGCGCTCATGTAGTCGCCAGCGACGGCGACCCCATTTTGCCAGGCCGTGATGCGACGACCAGCCGCAAAGAACGAGTTGGCCCCGCTGGACTGCCGAGCAGACCAGTAGGTAATGCCAAGAGTAACAACGATGAACACCAGAAACATGATCAGCGCGGTTGACATCGGTCTCTCCTTAGCGTGCGCGTCGAGGAATGTGCGTCAGCAGTCGTTTTGCCATCGTGTCGAATCGTCCAGCCGCACGGAGATACAACGCCGCCAGCAACCACGCCATGAAGAACTGCGACAGCGCGAACAAGTAGGCAAGATTCACTTCACCGAGCACCTTGGTCTCCATCAGGCGCGGGGCGTAGCCGACGAGAATTGGCAAGGCAAAGTAATAGACAACGAAAAAGATCGTGGCCGGGGCGATAAACTTGGCCTTTGCCGTCAGCAAAGATTGGAACTCACTCATCGCCGCGACCCGGTCCCAATCGACCAGGTCAACGTCCTCGGTGGCAGTGTGTTCATGCGCAGGTTTTGCGTCGTCGCGCCCGAGCGGGGCGACATCGGTAGCAACGCCGACGGTCGGCGTAGGATCAACAGAAGCAGACTTCATTGTAGGGCTTCCCTCCTTGGCAGAGTTGCCCCTTCTCGTAGCAGAAACTTATGGCTCGTGCATTAGACGGCGGAAAACTCGGGCAAGTACTTCACGATCCCCGAACGACCGCGCAAGGCTCTAGGTTCGAGTTCGATCACCATAAACGCTTCATCGGAGGCTGGAAACTCACAGCAAAGACCGATGCGGCTCGCGACCTTGAAACCGAAGCGTGGATAGTATTCTGCATGACCTAAGACGACGACAATGTTCTCCCCCATGCTGTGGGCAACCTTGATCCCTTTCTTCACCAGCAGAGAGCCGATGCCTTGATTCTGTAATTCTGGCACGACGGCCATGGGAGCCAACCCGAGCGCTTGAAAAGACGAAGGCTGCCCTTCAATCGTCACCGGGCTGAAAAAGATATGGCCGACCACGTCACCTTCGCACACGGCGACCAGCGAGATTTGCGGGTCGGCCACTGTTCGTAGCTTCTCGACTAGCTTGGCTTCCTCGGGGCGACCAAAAGCGCGACGATGAATCTCAAAGACGGCTGGATAATCTTCCGGCAGTTCCGGACGGATGGTGGGCATGGGGGTCTTCTTGATTCGGGAGTCCCGAACGACAAACCAAAGCCGGGGGAGTGATCGAGGCTCGGCTGACAGGAGAGAAAAGGAGTTTATCCTCTCTTGACCCTCGTCAAAATAGAGAACCCAAACTGATCTTCGAGTCGTAGAGCCTGGCGGATGCACTCGTTCATGACAGTTTCTCTATCTAATTCTCCAGGGATTTTCACTTCCAAAGTAAAATCTTCATCTTCATAGGGGGAAATTGGGCGCGTAGAAACATTTGGAAACGACCGATGGATCTCCTCAACGAGAATCGCAACAGCTTCAGCTAGACTCTTCTCTTTTTGCTCAACAACATTCATGGGAGTGCCCTTGGAGTTCGTTGGTCGATTTCCGCGATGGTTCGTGCAGCCGTCCTCACACATTCCTCTGCACTATCCACCCCAATACGACTTAGATCATAATCTGCATCAACACGGAATTGATAGAGTCGGTGAAGAGAAAATCTCAGGTGTTCTAAGAGACCGGGTCCTGTTTGTGGATAAACAGGATCATACCAATAGCCTCTGACAAAATGACTGATGATGCCGATATGCCGCCATTGGCTACTACCGGGTGGATCTCCCAAGGCCGCCCACATTGCCAGATAAGCCGCGTAATATGCCCGGGACACTGCACTCTCCAGTCGCCCAGCGTGCAATAGGAACCCAGCATCGTCGAGATACCTCTTAGCCGCCGCAAGCCTTTCATCCAGCATATCGCGCCTCCTACTTTGCTCTACCCTGTCACCGCAATCGTACTCGTCCGGCTGCCTTTGCGGACTTCGATGCGCATGGGCATGGCAGCGGCAACTTCTTCCACATGGGTGATGATGCCGACGATACGGCCTTCTTCTCCACGCAATTCTTGCAAGGTCTCGGTGACGAGTTGTAAGCCTTCACGATCAAGCGTGCCGAAGCCTTCATCGAGGATGAGACATTCGGTGGAAGTCTTGGCGGCTTTACCGGTGGCAATCTCGCGAAAGCTCTGCGAGAGCGCAAGCGCGATGGCGAGCGACGCCAGAAAGGTCTCACCGCCGGACAGTGAGTGGGTCGGGCGAGTGCGCTGTTGATCTTCATGATCGACGATCAGCAGCTCGATAGTCCGGCGTTTGTATTCGATCCTGAACGAGTACCGCCCATGTGTGAGCTTTTGCAGGTGGACGCTGGCATCATGCATAAGGGCTTTGATCGCGCCTTCGGAGAGATAGTCGGTAAACTCGGCACCAAGGAGCTTGCGCAACTCCGCAGCTATCCGACCTTCACGCTCCGCTTCGCGCAAGCGTTGCTCTTCTTGCTCTTTCTCTCCACAGCGTCGTTCGAGGTCGTTGGCTTCAGCTTCGAGGCGGCTGCGACGCTCGCGTAATGCGATCCCACGCTCATGCGCGGCAGCAAGCTGTTCTTTGACATTCTCTCCGTCGGGATGCAGCTCCGGAAGCATCTGAGCCTGAATGGCGGCTTGCAACGCTTGCTGAGCCTGAGCACGTTCCTCTTCTGCTTGGAGAATGGTTTGACGCATTTGCAGAACGAATCCACTGCGGGCCGTCACATCCGCTCGCAGTCCAGCCAGGGTGCGCTCGGCTTCGCGTTGCTCGTGCTGAAGCGCCTCGAGATGCTGCGTCAACACCGTGTGGCGGTCTTGTTTCTTTGCCAGCGCATCTAATTCCTCTGCGAGTGCGGCAAGCGTCGGCAACGGCGCAGAGAGTGCAAGGTCGAGGTTTTCACGCACGGTGTGCGCAGCACGCTCGGCTTGGGCGCTGGCAGCAGTGCTCTCGGATTGGAGTACGCCGCACGTGCCTTCCGTCTGAATTTTCTGCGTTGTCAGAGTGCGTAAGACTTCTTCGGCGTGCCGCTGCGCTGCCGCCAATGCTTTCCCCTCTTGTTCCATATGGAGAAGCTGCTGGCGACGAGCAACAAGTTCGCTCTCAGGATCGCTGTCTGCCGCACGATACGGAGCAAGCACGGTTTCCATGGTCGCAAGCTGAGCCGCACCGGCGGCGAGTGCAACAGCCACGCCGCGCAGCGCTTCGTCGAGAGTTGCCTCGGTGCGTTGTGCGTCTTCGCGTTGGCGCGTCAGCCTGTGCTTCTCTTGTTCCACGGTTTGTGTCCGTGTGTCTAATTCTTGCAAGAGCGTCACCAACTCTTGCTGCTGGTCACGTAGCGTCGCCAGCGCCACGCTCAGCGAAGGAAATCCGGGAAATCGTAGCGTGAAGCGTTCCTGTGCTTCGCGCCGCCGCTGCTCGCGCGCGACCAGTTCTTGCGCATTACTGTCTTTCTTCGCTTGCGCGGCAGCTACAGCAGCCTCGGCTTTGCCGATCAACCGCCGGGCCTGGGCAAGTCCTGTCCGAGCTTGTTCCAGCGCAAGTTGTAGCGCCTTCTGATCCGTCTGAGTGACATGAAAAGCCGGGGGCAGTTCTGCGACGGGCACGAGACACACCGGACAGGGTTCGCCACTGTGCAGCGTGGCACGCACGTGCGCAATAGCATTTTTCTTGCGGTCTTCCTCGACGGCATGCAGCGCGTCTTGCTCTTGTTGTTCAGCACGCAGGACGAATTCCTGCTGCCGTTGCAGTTCCCGCTCGGCAGCGAATACAGCAGCTTGCGCTTGTGAGACCTCTTGGGTCACGCGCTTCTCTTCACGCGAGGCCTCTTGCAGATCTTTGCCAAGATGGCTCGCTTCGAGTTCTTGTTGCTGCTGCGCTTGGGCATCGCTTCTGAGGCGGTCACGTTGCTGTTGTAGCTCGTGTAATTGCGCTTCGGCGGCTTTTTCTTGCACGAGTAGCGCGGAAAGCGTCTGCCGCACTACGCCAATCTGAACCGCGTGTTGCTCTTGCTGTTCGGCCAAGCGGGTACGCTCCAGTCGCAATTCTTTCCAGCGCTGCGCCGTCATGAGGCATTCGGTCAGCACCGTCACATCTCCACTTGCCGCAATTGCCACCCGCATGGCATGAGCCTGCTCCTCAGACTGGTGCCGCGCCTGCTCTACTCTCTGAGTTTGCTCGTCCACACGTTGAAAGAGGGTCGCCAACTCCTGACGAGATTGAGCGAGTCGAGAGGTTTTCGCGGCAGCTTCCCGACCGGCGGTTTCATACTCTTGCAGATAGCTGGCGGCACGCTGCACCACTTCGTGGCGGCGGGCATCGTAACCAAGACCGTCGCGCTCGTGCTGCGCCTCGATGATCGTTTGCGCTCGTGCGCGAGACTGTTCCTCGGCAGCTTCTGCACGGTGTTGGGCTTGGATATGTTCGGCGACGCGGGTTTGCTCTTCTCTCCGCAACTCAGCGACGCGTACGGCCAGATTGTCCATGGTCTCGGCTTGTTGCGCCAATGTAGCCAACACCTCCACTTGCATGCTCACCTGCGCCAGCTCCTGCGTCAGATTTTCATGCTCAGCGCGTTTCTGCTCGGCCATCGCTCGGGTGACGCCGGCATACTGCGGTTGCGCCAAGGACTCGTGGATCGTCTCCGCACGCGCTTTTGCGCGCGTCTCAGTTTCTTTGGCACGTTCGCCAATGCGTTTGTACACACCCAATTCGAGAATTTTCTCTAGCAGGTCGCGCCGTTTGCCGGGCTCGCTGCTCAGGAATTCAGCGTAACGTCCTTGCGGCAAGATGACAGTTTTCGTGAAGCTGTCGAAGTCGAGACCCAGCAATTCTTCAATGCGGCCAGTCAGCCGGTCCGAACCCGAGACATCCTGAATCCACTCGCCGGCTTCATACTCGCTGAGACCAGACTCCGTGGTCTTCCCCGTGCGGCGCACGGCGCGGAACTGACGAGGGCCAATGGTAAAATCGAAGGCGACTTCGCACGTACTTTCGCCTGCCGAGATCACACCTTTCGAGTCAGCGGTGTAGCGGGCCGTGCGTCCGTACAAGCACCAGACGATGGCATCGATCAGTGACGACTTGCCACTTGCCATCGGACCGGTGATAGCGAACAGATCCAGGCTAGAGAAGTCCACAGTTTGCCCAAGCCCATCGGCGGCCCGGAACGGCATGAAATTTTTGAGGGTGAGTTGTTGTGGGCGCATAAAAGATGGGGGTTAGGGGTGAGTATTTCTAGCCATAGACGAATTCTGTGACCCGTGCATCCTACGACTTCTCTTATGACTTGACGACTGAAGGCGCATTTGGCATCTGAAATTTGCGCAGAGCATTTGTGCTCTGGAGCCAGGAACCCGTTGCGAGACCTCCTCCCTGTGCTACATTCGGTTCCATCTTCAGCCAGGAAGACTCAGCATCCATGGTTCAGAATCATCAAGCCTTGAAAGTCGCGCTGGCAGCTGTCCAGCAGCTTCCGACCAAGCTTCAACAACAGTTGGCCGAGCATCTGCTGAGAGCGTTACAACCTGAGAAGAATACTGTGGTCGTCTCGCTTCAGCGACTCTCCCAGCAGAAACAGGTCCGCCTTGCTCGGCTCATGGACAAACATAACAACGGTCGGCTCAGTCCAACGGAGCAAAAAGCACTGCAGCAGCTAGGGGCTGAAGTGGATCAATGCTTGTTGGCCAACTCCCAGGCATTGGCCCGTGCGCTACGTCCAGAGCTTTTCGATGAACGCGGCCGGCCACTGAAACGTCGTTTCCAGCACGCACTCCAGGACCCCACCTCCGGCGAGCTGAACCCAAACAGGAGCATGCCCAAGGGTGACGGCAAGGGTTCCTGCTCGGGTGGCCGCGCAGGTGAAAGCACGGGCTGCGGGGAAGTGCGAGTATTGCCAAGCCCCTCAAATCCTTATAGGGCAAGCCTTTCATCTTGATCATATCCTCCCGCGTTCCGCTGGTGGTCAGACGACTACGGAGAACCTCTGCCTTGCCTGCTCACACTGCAATATTGCGAAAGGTGATCGCAAAGCAGCACCTGATCCGCGTACAGGCAAACAAGTTTCGCTCTATCATCCTCGGAAAGACATCTGGGACGAGCATTTCCGCTGGAGTCAGAGCTGGAAGAAGCTGATTGGTCGGACGCCTACTGGACGGGCGACTGTCAGGGTGCTCGATATGAACGCGAGACTCTTACAAAGAGCCAGACCTTTCTGGCGCGTGGCAGGTTTAATCCCATAACGAGGCGATCGCCCGTTCACTTTCAGCCAAAGCCTGCTCATACTGCTTTTTCTGCACATAGAGTACTCCCAGGAGCGCGTGGGCCATAGGCAGGGAATCGTTCAAGACAACAGCGCGGTGTCCCATTGCTAACCCTTGCTCCACTGTTTGGGAATCCTGACTCCAGCGCCAGCTCCATTCGATAAAGTAGGTAAACCCCAAGCGCGCATACGCCTCGGCATACTGCGGGTCTAAAGCGATAGCGTTCTCGAACAATTCCCGCGCCCGGAGATTGTCCTCTTTAGTCGTGCGATAATAGTATGCAAGTCCACGTAGGTAAGAGTCATACGCCTCCAGGTTGTTCGTAGTCTTGCGTGCAATCAGCCCTTGCTCTCCTACAGTGAGCTGCAGTTGCAGTGTCGTGACAATCTTCTGGGTAATTTCGTCTTGTACGGCGAAGATGTCGATGAGCGGGCGGTCATAGCGCTCGGACCACACATGCCCACCGGTAGTCGCATCGATCAATTGCGTCGTTACACGCACCCGCTCCCCGGCACGGCGAATGCTGCCTTCCAGCACATAGCGCACCCCCATTTCTTTGCTTACCTCCTGCACCTTCACCGCTTTGCCTTTGTAGGTAGACGCCGAGGTGCGGGCGATCACAAACAAGCTGGGCAGGCGGGAGAGACTGCTCGTGAGTTCTTCGATAATGCCGTCGCTGAAATACTCCTGGGTCGGGTCCTCACTCATGTTCGTGAAGGGCAGAACGATGATCGAGGGCTTATCGGGAAGCGGTAGTGACGGAGGCTTTGCCTCCTCAGGAACGAGGACTGAGGACTGAGTGCTGAGGGTCGGCCGCGACAGATACTGGACAGTCAGAATAACGCCGACGAGGAGTACGAGGCCCATGACCATCAGACTCTGCACCGACCAGGAGCGT
>SYOC01000186.1 GCA_005804965.1 Pseudomonadota bacterium | reverse complement strand
GGCAAAATCACTGGTACTACAGTAAAACGTAAACCCTACGATCGACTCCCCGTCCCGTTTGATCCACCAATCTTCCCTGTCGAGTTTCTGAATAGCTACCTAATTACAAACATCCGTTCGGTGTTCATAAAAGTGGTTAATCGCTCAATTCCGTTCTCTGTGACCAGCATGCCATCCTCAATCGTGAAGCGTCCGAGCTCCGGCTCAACCCGACTCGGCTCAACGTTTATCAGCATTCCTGCCTGGATTACGGCATTGGAGCCCTTGCTGATGTGGAATCCCTCGTGGGTACCAAGACCGGTGCTGTGCCCAATGGTGCCCCATGCATGAGGGAACCCGGCAACCGCAAAGCCCAATTCCGAAATCTCCCAGAGGTCCCCGACTACCACCCCAGGGCGGATCTCTTCCATGACGCGTTGCTGGACCTCCCATAGGTGCCGGTAGATATACTCCTGTCGGGCGTTAGCCTGCCCCAACACGGCCATGCGTGACATGTCAGTACGGTACCCACCAAACTGACCACCGAAATCGCTGTGCACCACTTCACCTAGCAGCACGGCAACGTCTCTCGGCCACGTGTGAACGTGAGCTCCACGCGGGCCTGCGTTCGTTTCAGCATTGTTGGTCAGCACGTCAGCGCCGGCCCAGAGAATGTTCGCCTGCATCAGAGCAGCGATCTCTTTTTCACTGTCGCCAGGCCGGGTCTGGGCAAAGGCTGTGCCAATGGCCTTGTCTGTAAGGTAAGCAGCGAGTCGGAACAACTCGATCTCAGCCGGTGTCTTTATCAAACGCGCGTATTCGAAGGCGGCCTCGCCATCGACCAACCTGGCTTCGGGCATATGCTTCGTCAAAACCATGTAGTTGGCCACCGGCATGTAGGAGGTTTCGATGCCAATCCTGGCGTTGCTCAGCCCTAGTTCGCGGAGCATCTCCCCTAGGAGAATGACCGCAGCCTCCTTCATGCCGGTCTCCGTCTTAGAATAGCGGATGAGCCGGATATCCTTGATCCATGAAACGGCCTTGAAGTGGTAGTAATCTGCTTCGTTAATTACAACACCTTGCGTGCCGCTGATAGTGGTCACCACGAATCCCAGTGATTGCTCCCGATCGGCCCAGTTGACACCGCCCGTGTATGTAACGTTTATGGGCGACACTGCGATCACGGCGTCCAGGTTCTGATCCGCCATTCCCTTCAGAAGTCGGGGCAGGTTAAAGAGATTCCTTCGATCAATTCGGGCCTGTTCCAGTAGGTTATGATTCATTACGAATGCTCCTTTTCTTTGCTAGTCTCCTTGCCTAAATCGCCGCACTCTGATGGATGCTTAGATTCCTGGGCGAGCCATTGGCATGCCTGCTCCCTCCTTGCGATTCGTAAGCGTCAAATCCTGCCCACCTGTGAGTCGGCGCCTCCACATGAGACATTCTTCCTTTGAAAGACTTTTGGGGAGGGTTGTGTCGTTTCGCGTGAAGGGGGTAAGCGTGAAAAATCGCCAACCGTGGGGCAGCATGGTGGGCGTTCACGTACTCTATGATTGGGCGTGCCGGCACTCTTGCGGCAGCGCCTCCGACCAGGGGAGTAGCTGATCCAGTACGGCTGGATCTTTGAGATGCGCCATCTGCGGCATTGTTTCAAATAGCCACTGGAGGTAGCTGAACGGCTTTACCCCGTTCTCCTTCGCCGTGTCGATATTACTGTAAATCGTGGCGCTGGCCCTGGCGCCTTTCGGGGTATTACAGAACAGCCAGTTCTTACGACCAATGACGAACGGCCGGATACTACGCTCGGCGCTGTTGTTATCCAGTTCCAGCCGGCCATCTTCCAAGAACACCACGAGCTTGTCCCACTGGTTTAGGCAATAGGTAATCGCCGCCCCCAGGGTGCTCTTGGGCAGGACGCGGGGCCGCTGCATGCGAAGCCATGCCAAAAAAGCATCCCCAACGGGCTTGCTCCGCTCCGTTCGGACTTTCAGGCGTTCTTCGGCTGTAGCGTCCTTGGATTCCGGTTCGATGGCGAACAGGCGGTTGCAGAATTCCAGGCCTTCACGGGCTGCCACGGCGGCCTTCTGCTTGTCGTTCGGCAGCGCCTTGAGCGCTTCGTCAAACTTTTGGCGGGCGTGCGCCCAGCAGCCAACCAGTGTGACGTTCGCCACTTTGTGATACCCCGGGTAGCCGTCAACATGCAGGTACCCGTGAAACCCGGTCAGGAACTCACGTGGATTATCACCGCCCCTGGTTTGCTTGTACTGGTACAGGACAGTCGGCAGACCCTCCCGCCCCGTCCGGTACAGCCACAGATACGACAGCGTCTGTGCCTCCCGGCCATCCTCACGCAGCACCTGTAAGGTCGTTTCGTCCGCGTGCAGAACAGCCTGGGTAAGCAAATGCGTTCGCATCCGCTCGTACAGGGGCCCAAGCCAACGCTCTGCAGCCTGGAGTACCCAGTTGGCCAGCGTCTGACGGGAGAACGCCACGCCGAACTGGGCGAATTGCTGTTCCTGCCGATACAACGGCATGCCCATGACGTACTTCTGCGCCATGATGAAGGCAAGAACCTACGGCGAAGCCAAGCTGCCAGGGGCAACCGATCGTGGCGCAGGCGCTGTGATGACCGGCGTCTCCGTCGCCTCCCGCTCACACTGGCGGCAGCTGTAGACGCAGCGGACATGCTTGACCACTTTGACTTCCGCCGGGATGATCTTCAATTCCCGGCGCACTTCGGTGCTCATGGCGTGCAGCAGTTCGTGGCAGCACTGGCAGACCCGCTCTTCCTCAGGCAGCTCATACTCGACCGTTTCCTCTTCATGGGTCGACTGATCCACTTTTAATACATCGGTCTGTCAAGCCGCATTTGGCGGCTAACCGCAGAGGTCTAAAGTTACATCGAACCTCATCCTTGCCGTCCGTTTCCAAATGAAACCACTATCCAATGGGGAATAACCCACGGGTGTCCATTACATCGGTCAGTAACTCGCAACCTTTCTCTGTTATTAGATAGGAGTCCTCCAAGTGGTACCGAGCGTCACCCTGTTCAATATGGCTGGGCTCAATGTTAATAATCATGCCAGCCTCGAATAGCGTCTCCGACCCTTTCGAAATCTCAAATCCCTCGTGCACATCTAGACCAGTACTGTGTCCAATCGTACCCCAGGGGTAGACAAGCCCTGCCTTGGCAAATGCCTTCTCGGTCCGGTCCCATAGATCCCCCGCTATGGCCCCGGGACGCAGGTCTTCGATCAGCAGCTGCTCGATTTCCCACATGTGCCGGTAAATGCGATCCTGTTTCTGGGTGGCCTTCCCAACGATCGCGTTGCGGGAAAAGTCAGTGTAGTATCCGCCAAACCCGGCGCCAAAGTCCACGTGGACCACCTCACCCGGTAAGAGGGGTTTCTCCATCGGCCAAGAGTGCGCAACAGTGGAGTGCAGCCCTGACTGCATATGGCAGTGACCTAAAGTGTCCGCCCCCATTTGCAAGGCAAAGGACTGCATGCGAGCTGCCACAAGCTTCTCAGAAATTCCAGGGCGGGCGGTGCTCCAGGCTGCCTGGATCGCCTTATCGCTGGACCGAGCAGCCAGTCGAAACAACTCGATCTCGCCCGGGGTCTTCACTAGCCGAGCATACTCAAAGACGGGACCGCCCTCCTCCCATGTGACTCCGGGCAGTGACGCCTTTATGTCGGCAAAATGAGAAGTCGGAATCTGGCCGATCTCGATCCCAATCCGAGCGTTTGCCAAGCCGAACTCCTTGAGCATCTCTGTCAAAAGTCTGATCGAGTTCTGGTTCATGGAATAACCGTTCGACAAATAGCGGTAAGAGCGGATAGTCGTAATCCACGAATACTCGCCATAATAGTAGGCGTCTGCCTCGTTGATGATCAGGCCCTGTTTACCTCCAGCCGTTGTGACAACGAAGGCCAGTAAGTTTCCGCCTTGACTAACTGATCCGCCAGTGTAGGTGATGTTTACCTTTGAAACCGCCACTACTGCATCCAGTCTCGCGTCCGCAATCGCCTTATTCAAGCGCTTCTCGTTGAATAAGTTGCGGCGATTGGTGCGGGCTAAGTCCAAAATATCTACATAAGTACTCATTACAGAATTCCTCCCAAATTATAGGCTCCCAATCAACCGTTCTACATCACGGACCATACCACTTTCTACCACGCCTCGCCTCATTGAAACCGGGGGTCTAGGATGTCCCGCAGGCCGTCGCCCGTTAGATTTATGGCTAAAACTATGATGGTCAACCAAGCACCGGAAGACGCAACGGGCCACCATGCCGTAGAAAGATAGTTTCGGCCGTCGTTGAGAATGCCGCCAAGACTCGGGGTGGGCGGGTCGATTCCTAGTCCTAGAAAGCTAAGCGTAGACTCCAACACGATGGCGCTACCAACCTGGAACGTGCCGATTACAAGCGCAGGAGCTAGGATGTGAGGCAAGATATGCTGGGCAAGGATGCGTCCCGTCGTCGAACCTACGGCACGGGATGCATTAATAAAGCTGCGCTCCTTGATGGAGAGCACAAGTCCCCGGATCAAGCGTGCATAATCCACCCAGCCACGGATTGAAACGATGATGATGATTTGCCAGAACCCGCCGCCCCATAGGGCAGCGAAGACGATGGCCAGCAAAATAAAGGGGAAACTCATTTGAACGTCCACAAGGCGCATGATCACCGCGTCGACTTTCCCTCCGAAATAGCCTGCGATCAGGCCCATGGTCACACCCACTGCGCCGCCCATAATCATAGCAGCAAAGCCTACTGCCAATGAGAGACGAACACCAAAAAGCAGGCGCGACAGCACATCCCTGCCCAGATGATCAGTTCCTAGCAAGTGGTGAATGCCTGTGGCGCTGAGGAAGCCCGGCGGTTGATTACGTGCGACCATACTCTGCGCCGTTGCTGTGGTCGGAGCCAATACCGGGGCAAGCATACCGGCAGCAATCGTTACAAGAACAAGAAATGCACCAATCAGAGTTAAAGGGCTCTTTCGCAGGATACGTCGC
>SYOC01000185.1 GCA_005804965.1 Pseudomonadota bacterium | reverse complement strand
CACTTGTTGCGCGACCCAGGCACGTTGCACCGCGTGCGTACCATTGGGGTCCAGCCCTTCGATAGTGACCACTCTTTTGCCCACTGCCGCCGAGACGGGCACGACGCAGGAGCGCACGGCTTCCCCATCCACATGGACAGTGCATGCTCCGCACAAGGCCATGCCACATCCAAACTTGACACCAGTCAGACCAATGACATCACGCAACGCCCACAGCAAGGGCATGTCTGGACTCACATCGACGTTATGAGTTTTGCCATTTACGGTAAGTGCGATCATTACTGCCTCCTTTCGATCTTGTCCAACAGTAACGCAATGCCTGCTGGACATCGTTAGCACATAGAGCTTTCTTCACCATCATTCCAGGTCTACCAGTAACGGCGTCACGGAAGGATCGTCATACGACCCAGACACTTGAAATTTCAATGTCGTCAGGTAATCAGCACCGCGCGCGAGTAATTCTCCAGCCAAGGGCACCTTGGCGACACTGCTCGTCAAGCCGTGCAAGGGCACCAATGCCGTTTTCATATCCAAGGTGCGACCGGCGAGGTCAATCTTCCCGCGGGCATCGAGACGCACGGAACTCCCGTGGAGAGAAAGATTGCGCGTCAGCGCCGTTCCCTTTCCCATGACCAAATCTCCGGTCAGGGAGGTAAATGGCAAGCCCTCAGTCGGCAAGCTGGGAAGTTGGAACCGAAGCAGTCCTTGCATGCTGAGCACCGACCACAGGCGAATCAGAATCGGCAGACGCTGCGCTACGCCGTCTTTAATGGCCAACGACAAGTGCGCATCCCAGAGTTCGAGGTCATCCCAGCGTGCCCAGTCGGGCATGTGGATTTTTCCGGTCGCGTCCATGGTGCCGGAAAGCGCTGGTTTCTTGACCCCTACCGCACGAAAAAACCGCTCGGCATCGACTTTATCAATTTGTGGTGCGAGATAGGCGGCATCAATGTCTGGCCATAAAATAACCTCGCCTTGGAGATGCCCTTTCGCTACTTGTGCCTCGACAATACGCAGATCCGCCTGCCGATGATGCCAGTGGCAGAGGAGCCGGAGGTTTTCAATTTCCGTACCTTTGTAGGTCATGCGTTTCGAGGTCATATCGGCGCGAATATCGCGGTTCGACTCTTTCGGCAGCCCATCCTCCGGTTTATCCAGCGCCAGCGCCGCGCCAAAGTCGAGTTCGGGAAAATCGCCGATCACCTCCATGCGCAGAGGCTCCCAGCTTTCGATGCGTCCGCGACCAGTAAACACCCCACCAGGAAAGTGCGCTTGCTGAATGATGAACGTCCCGCCTTGCCCAGAGAGCGTCATCTCGCCGGCAATCACTTCCACCGGATGAAGAAAATCGACCATGTCAATGCGAACTCGTTCAAGCGTAAAGCGTCCGTCAAACATCGGGGTCCAACTCCCGGCAGGAAAGCTCACCTTGAGCGCACCGCTTGCCGTTCCGCCCTGGGGGAACACTTTTCCCGAGGGAAGAAATGGGGCCACGTCTCGGTCAGACAGTTCGTTGAAAGTGAAGTAAAAATCCGCACTCCTGCGCGCCAAGAAGAAATCTTGAATCTTGCCCTGTGCAGTGAGCCACGACTGCCCCACACGGAAAGTCATGGCTTCCGTCTCGACAATCTTGCCGTCAGCTTTCACGTCTCCGCTAAGGTCGTTCACTTCGAGCTTCAACGACGGCAGATGAAACCCGGCTTGCTGGAATGAGATAAGGCCATCATAAACCGGGTCACTCTTGCCACCGGCGTGCTGGACGCGCACCCGCACCCGTGCACGGCCGCGTGGCTGCGCAATCACTTCGGAGAAGCCGGCGGAGCCTGGGCGGGTGAGCGCAGTCAGCAACTGCGGCAAGTCGTCTTGCAAGTCTACGTCCGCACTCATCCGCGCATCGAGCACCGGACCGCCTTTCGCCAAAAGCTTGCGCAGCGACACGCTCGCGTCGCTGAAGTGCGACGAGCGCCCGTATTTGCCGCTCAGTTGCGCAACCGTTACTTCTTCGTCATGGAGCCTGAATTCTCCGCTGCTCACCGTCACCGGGGTGGCCTGTTTGCCGATTGTTCCTTGCAACTGTTCAAGCCCCGCTTCGATAGTGAGCGAGCGCAAGAACGATGCTGCCGGCCCCGACCAAGAGGCTTTGGCAACGTTGAGGCGCACCTCACTCAGGACAATTTCTCCGACCTTCAATCCGCTCGCGCTCACCGCCCCGGTTAACTCAAGCGGCCCTGCCCCTTTCCCACTGAAGCGACCGCTGAAGGCGAATTTCGCCGACGGCCAATCCTCTCCCACAATGCGCCCTAGTTGTTGCAGCATCATGTCGGTACCTTCCACCTCCCCGGCCCACACGCTTTGTTCAAGCGCCTCGTAATTCACGGCTTGGGTAGCAGTTGCACGCAAGGAGACATGACCGAGGGTTCCCTGTTTGTTTCTGAGGTCGGTCTGGAGCACTAACGTTGGTGTTTCATTGGCGTCAGAAAGCCAAGCGACTTCTGTATTTTGCAACAGCAGGGGGGAGGCCGTGGCATTTCTTACATAGGAAATATCAGCCTGACGCAGGCGGAGTTCACGCACGGCGAGCGCTGGCGAGAATCCTCGGGTCAACCACTCGAACCAGTCGAAGGAAACTTCGGTGTTTTGCCGCACCGCCCGGAGCCGAGTCAACAAGCGCAGCAGGCGCTTGCCTCCGGCTTCAATCTGGAGCGTCGGTTTCACCAAGTCCACACGATGAAAGAGCAAATCCCCACGCCACAGCGCTGGCAGGTCCAGCAGCAAATCAATCTCAGCGGCGGTAAAAAACGGGACAGCCTCCACAGCGTCTTTCACCGTCACCACCACGAAACGCACGCCAATCCCGCCCGAGAAAGACACATGGCTACTTTCCATTTGCACCTGAGCGCCGAAAAGATCGCTGAGTTGTTCAACCAAGAGCTGCTGATAACGCTGACCAGACAGGAGCCAGCCAATCCACACGACGAGGCTGAGAATTAACGCCGCGACCACGGCGAGTAGAAGCCGGAACCAGCGCCACATCGGCTATCCTGCCTGCGCCGTATCCGCTGGCTGCGGCAGCAAGAACTCGCGAATGACTCGAAGGTACGTCTCCCCGCCCACTTCGTGAAGATTCGTGTGTCCCCCGCCTTCGACGCGGTAAAATGCTTTAGGATGCCGTGCCAAGGTGAACAGCTCGTGCCCTTGGCGAAACGGCACAGTGCGGTCGTCCGTCCCATGCATCACCAGTACCGGCGCATGCACCTGCCCAATCAAGCGGTCATTGGGCAAGTCGTTCTCAACCAGAAAGGCCAACGGTGGTACACGAATGCGCCCCATCGCCTGCAGCGAATGAAATGGCGCGGTTAAGATCAGCGCGTCAGGGCGCGTCTCCAACGCTAGCGCAATCACAACAGCACATCCCAAAGATTCTCCGAAGTACACCAGCCGTCGCCCTTGCAACCAGCCGCGCGCATGCATCAGAGCAAGCGCCGCGCGTCCATCTTCGATGATGCCGGAGATGGTCGGCTTTCCATGACTCAAGCCGAACCCTTGATAGTCAAAGATAAAATGGCTTCCGCCGATCTGTTCGTGCAACAAGCGGAGCTGTTTGAGTCGATGCCCGATATGTCCAGCATTGCCGTGAAACCAGACAAAGAGGGATTCGCTCGTCGGCGAGTGTACCTCGCGGCTGTGAATGTACCACCCGTGCAGGGTCGTGCCGTCGGGTCCGCCAAACCGCACGTCTTCATACGGCAGCCCGAAGTCCGCCGGACTCGTCTGGAGTTTCGTATTCGGGTGAAATAACAGCGTATGCTTGAGCCACGCAATCGGACGATCTAGCAGCGCCATCAGGGGGTGCAGCATGCCCCGAGGTGCGTTCTCTTCCCGTGGTATCCGGCTCACCGTGTGCTCCCCATTCCGCGATTTCACTTGACAGTCCGTAAAGTCACAGTGTCTAATAGCGCGGATTGGTGCCAGGGAGTAGTCCGGCGCTGGTCCAGTCCACACACACGCCCACACGAAAAGAGAGGAGACCATCATGGCAAACAAGATCATCATCGAAGTCCGTATCAACGAATACGCAATGCGCGACCCCAACCCCAACGTTCCCTACAGCCCGGAAGAGATCGCCGCGCAGTCGCTAGAATGCTGGCGCGAAGGTGCGTCAATCATCCACTATCATGCCCGCGACCCGAAAACCGGCGCACCCTCCTCCGACCCGAAATTGTACGCCGATACTGTGCGCCGTATCAAAGAGAAAAGCGACCTGATTACCATGCCAACGCTAGGCGCGTGGTGGATGGGATCGCCGGAAGCACGCATCGCTCACATCGTCGAGATGGCCAAAGACCCGATGACCAAGCCGGACTTCGGCCCCATCGACATGGCAACCAGCAATGTGGACACTTACGACCCGCACGCCAAGCGCTTCAAGACGACAGAGACAGTGTACCTGAACACCACCAAAACTTGGCAGTATTTTGCCGAGACCATGAAAGCCGTTGGCGTCAAGCCGATCCAAGCGCTGTGGAGCATCCCCTCCGTGCGCCACACCCAAGCATTCATGGACATGGGCATCTTCGAGGGGCCGGTGTATGGCGAGATCGTGTTGACTGAAGATTGGTTGTTAGCCGGACATCCCGGCACGGTCAAAGGGTTAGAAGCGTTTCTCGACTTCATCCCGCAGAACGACACGTGGCAATGGTCGGTCATGTGTGTT
>SYOC01000184.1 GCA_005804965.1 Pseudomonadota bacterium | reverse complement strand
GACACCGAGGCTGATGAAACGACGGTGACGAACCTCGTAAATGCCATCGCTGACGCAGAGATCTCGCGCACTTTGGACGAGCCAGTGCAAGACCCAGCGTTATACGGACTGAATGCTCCAGTCGTGAAGCTGCAAGTCACCCTGAACGACGGCAAATCCTTGCCAGAAGTCCTTATAGGGAAAGATACCCCGGTCGGTTTCTCTGTGTATCTTCAGAAAGCGGGAGAAACCAAATTGCTCCTCACGCCACAAGCGTTCCGGCTCGGGCTGACAAAGGAAGTCAAAGATCTCCGTGATAAGACGATCTTTCCCCTCCAACTAGGAGAGGTGAGAAAAATTGCCATCACCGGACAAGAGAAAGATATTCACCTGACCAAAACAGAATCTGGCTGGGCGCTCGAAAAACCCGCAAGCAGCAAAGCCGATGACGCTCAGGTCCAGACCTTCCTCACGGCAGTGCAGAATCTGAAAGCTGTGGACTTCGTCGAGCAACCCGTGCTCGAAGCAAAGGACTATGGTCTCGCTCCGCCACAGTTAACGCTCGCGTTCAGCATGGGAACGGAGAACACAACAAAAACGCTGCTCGTGGGCAGTGAGAAAACCGTGGATAACGCGAACAAGCAGCGGTATCTCAAACGAGAAGCACAGACCACGCTGTTTTTGGCTGCCGACTGGGTCTTTCGTGATCTCGACAAATCGGCAGATGATTTCCGCGATAAGACCATTGCCAAGTTTGCCCAAGAGCAAGCAGTGAAGATCGTGGCGAAGCGACGCGACCAGCAAGATTTTACGTTGACGCGCGGCACTGACAAAAAGTGGACGGTCGATAAAACTGGGGATGGCGTGTTTCAGGAGCAAGTTGCAACACAGTTGCTTTCTGCGCTGGCCGACTTACGCGGCTACGAAATCGCCGCCGACAATCCGTCTGATCTTGCTGCGTACGATCTTGCCCCTCCGGAAGTCGCTTTCATCGTTTCGGATGAGAAGAATGCCGAGCTGGCCTCAGTACACACCGGACAGAAAGCCGACGGCGAGGGCAAGAAGATGTTCGCTATGCCAGCAAGGGGAACAACTGTTTTTGCGCTCCGCGATTACATGTTTGAACGTCTCAATAAAGCCCCAGCCGATTTTTGGGGCAAGCCTGCCGAACCATCTGGAGAGACCGGGAGCGCCCCGCCACCTTCTTCTCCAGATGCGCTTGAAGAAGAAAATCTTTCCGACGAAGAAACGGAATAAAAAAGGGCTCGCTGCGGCGGGCCCTTTTTTTGTGACGGCTTGAGAACACGAGCAGTTTGCGTGCTATTTGTTCTCGATAATCACTTCGACACGGCGATTCTTCGCCCGACCAGACGGATTGTCGTCCCCATCAGGGTGGGAGTTCGGAGCAACAGGATAACGCTTGCCGAATCCTTTGGCAGTGATGCGCTCTGGAGCAACACCCGTGTTTTCGAGGGCCGCAGCGACGCCCGCTGCGCGGCGTTCCGATAGCCTTTGATTCGTTGCTTCGCTACCGATGGAATCTGTATGTCCCTCTACCGACACTTGCCGGTCTTGGGCTTGGTTATTCAACACATCGCTGATGTTCCGAATCTTTGCGCGGGCATCGCCGGTGAGGTTCGCTTTGCCAAATTCAAACAGGACATCCGGCAGGTTGACGACGACGCCACGATCTGTTTCCCGGGCGTCGAGATTCTGCTTGCTGAGTTCTTCGATTAATTGCCGATTACGAGCGATCTCTTGCTGTTGTTGGCCGATCTGTTGTTGGGTTTCCCCAAGTTCGACATCACGTTTTTGCAACTGATCGCCCATAACGCCGCCGCCGAGTGCGCCCACCGCACCTCCAATTGCCGCACCAGCGCCAGGGTTACCCACTGCCGCTCCGATAATCGCCCCGGTTGCAGCCCCAATGCCACCGCCAACCAAGACGCCTTTTTCGCGCGTGCTTAATGGCTGGGAACAACCTGCAGCCAGTGTCAGGAGGGCAACCAGGGCAAGACCTTGTCTTATCCTACAATTTTCCATGTGCCTCATAACTCCCGATTAATACTCGTCATCATCCGTAGATCTGCTCTTACTTGTGCTTTTCTTCTGACGTTTCAAGCGCTCCAGCTCTTCGCGTTGTTTCTGCAGTTCGCGTTGATTTTGATCGATTTGCTGTTGCTGTTCAGCTTGCTGCACTTCTCGCGATTGAAGCTGGTCTCCGACTAAAGCGCCGGTACCAGCACCAAGCGCACCACCGATCGCTGCGCCAGCGCCAGGGGAGCCCACTGCCGCACCAATGATGGCACCAGTAGCTGCGCCTAAACCGCCGCCGGCTAACGCACCTTTTTCTCGTGTGCTCAAGGGTTGGGAACAGCCACTGACAGCGACCATCACGGCGAGTGCCGCAAGGCTTGTCCGTTTCACGAATTGCTTCTTCATTTTGACACCTCCATGTCAACAAATCCCAGGAAAATCAGTCTGCTCATCATGGTAGTAGCCTTAATTTCTCAGGTCAATATAAACGTGCTTGCCTGAGGACTATGGACTCATGCATCGTTCGGTTCTCGGAAGGAAGCGAAAAGTAAGAGCACGACGCCGACCGTGATACACGAATCCGCAACGTTGAATGCTGGCCAGTAATATTGCTGCCAGTGTACGAGGAGAAAATCGATGACTTCACCGTAGAGGAGACGATCAATGAAATTTCCTAGTGCGCCGCCGAGGATTCCAGCAATAGCAACTAGAGTCAAGGTCTGCGAAGCTTCGACTCTCCTCAGCAAGACTAATAAGACGCCGACAGCAATGAGTGTGGTCACGAAGAAAAAAGGTTGGCGAAACGAAGCCGGAGCTTGGGCAAACAGACTGAAGGCCGCTCCAGGGTTACGTGCATGCGTGAGCTGGAAAAAAGACTCGATGATAGTCACCGATTCATGCACCCGTAGCGTGCTGGCCACCAGCCACTTCGTCGCTTGATCGAAAACAAGAATGATGCCTACAATCGTGCAAATGAGGACGGTTTTTTTCTCCATAACCATAGCCACGGTCACTGCGCTTCGCGCTGCACTCCGAAGGTAATCGCCGAGCCTTCGATCTCAACCGATTCAATACGATCACCGACAGGTTGCTGACGTTGGAGCGAACGTGCCAGGGTTTCGTCTTGGATGTAGTGCGCGTGGCGATCAACAACCGCCGCCAAGGGACCCTCCGTCATATACGTCACGGTAATGCGGTCTTCCACTCGATACCCGGCCTCTTTACGCATCTGCTGAAGGGCATGCACGATCTCACGTGCACAGCCTTCTGCGATTAACTCTTCGTCTAGCTCACATAGCAACTCGACAGAAATGAACCGGTCAGAACGCACGTCAGGCGCATTGTCATGCGCCTGACGAAGAATCTGCACTTCGGCAGACGAAAATGTTTCGCCATCGAGCAAGATCGCTTCTCCAGCCTCCAGCTTTAACATTTGACCGGGGGCGAGAGTTGCGATCTGTTTGCTCACCACGCCAAATTTTTTCCCAAAACGAGGGCCGAGGAGTTTGGCGTTGGGCTTAGCACTCAACTGCACTTTCTCTCCTTCGGCAGTGCTGTAGCACACTTCCTTGACGTTTAATTCTTCACGTAGGTAGCCTTCCAGCGGGGTGATTTTATCGAGGACGGCCTGGCGGCGGTGTAAAATCGAGAGCGTGCGCAGCGGCATACGAACTTTCACCTTGCGTTCGTTGCGTAGACTGCGCCCGAGCAGAATAATGCGCTGCATCCGTGCGACGGCGTCTTCCAGTTCGCTATCGACACACTGCGACTCGTAGAGCGGGAACGACTCTAAATGCACGCTTTCTTCGGTTGTTCCGCTGTGGAGGGTACGGAGGTTGCGATAAATGGCATCGGCTAAGAACGGGGTGAATGGTGCCATGAGCTTGGAGAAGCCCATCAGCACTTCGTACAAAGAACGATAAGCGAAGCGTTTGTCGTTGTTGTCGTTCTCGCTCCAGAAGCGTCGGCGATTGAGCCGCACATACCAATTCGTCAATTCATCCAAGAAGTCGAGCAGTGCCGGCACGACGTTGTAGAGGCGATAGGCTTCCATCTCTTCGCTGGTGCGACGAATGAGAGTCTGTTGGCGAGAAAGAATCCAACGGTCAAGGATGTTAGGTGACGGTCCCGCCGGCGTCTTGTCTGGTGTCCACTCATCAACCAGCGCATAGGTCACGAAGAATTTGTAGACGTTCCACCACGGCAGCACTAATCTGCGCACGGTATCGCGGACGCCTTGCTCGCTGAAGCGCAATTCTTCGGCGCGTACCAACGGAGAATTAATCAGGTACAGCCGCAGAGCATCGGCACCGTATTGAGCAATGACATCTTCCGGCTCGGCATAGTTTTTCAGCCGCTTGCTCATCTTTTTGCCATCTTCGGCCAAGACCAGACCGTTGACGACTACATTATGGAACGCTGGCTTATCGAAGAGTGCCGAGGCCACAACCATCAGGGTGTAGAACCAGCCTCGGGTTTGGTCGAGCCCTTCCGCAACAAAATCTGCCGGGAAGGAACGGGCAAAGCCTTCAACGTTCTCGAATGGATAGTGGAGCTGGGCATACGGCATTGAGCCGCTTTCAAACCAACAATCGAATACGTGCGGCACGCGGCGCATCACGCCTTTTCCCGAAGTATCGGGAAAGGTCAGGTCATCGACGAACTCACGATGAAGATCCGTGACACGCTTGCCAGTGCGTTGTTCCAATTCGGCCAAGCTGCCGAGACAAACGATTTCGCTGCCATCTTCATTCTGCCAGATCGGGAGCGGCGTACCCCAATAGCGATTACGGCTAATAGCCCAGTCACGCGCGCCCTCCAGCCAGTTGCCAAAGCGTCCGTCGCGCAGATGCTCAGGCACCCAATGCGTCAGATTATTGTTCGCAACCAGACGATCACGGAAGGCTTCCACGCGCACGAACCACGTATTCACGGCACGATAAATCAACGGCGTGTCGCTGCGCCAACAGAACGGATAACTGTGGAAAATCGTACTCTGGTGGACTAGCTTCTTGTCGCGTTTGAGGCGCTCGATGATTTTCGGGTCGGCTTCTTTGACATGCAGGCCCAAGAAATCCGCAACCGGCTGGGTGAATCGGCCTTCGTCATCGACCGGGTTGACCATAGCAATGCCGGCACGCTGACAAGCGAGGAAGTCTTCTTCACCAAAGGCCGGAGCGATATGGACAATACCGGTACCATCCTCTGTCGTCACATAATCTGCGGCAACCCCGCGAAAAGCCCCAGCATTCTTCCGTTCGGCAAAATAGGGAAACAGGGGCAGAAACCGCCGATCCACAAGATCTTGGCCGTGATAGCGTTCCTCGATGGTGTAGGTCTCAGGCTTGGGGAAATACACTTTGAGGCGTGCCTCGGCCAGAATGTAACGGACGCCTTCAGCGTGATCGCGTACTTTCACGTATTCGATCTCCGGCCCCACCGCCAAGGCCAAGTTGCTCGGCAGCGTCCACGGTGTAGTCGTCCAAGCAATGAAGTAGGTCTGCTCTTCCCCTTCAGCGGCAAAGCGCACGGTAATCGCCGGGTCTTGGACTTCTTTGTAGTTGAGGTTTGCCTCAAAATTGGAGAGCACTGTGCTGAGTCGGGTAGAAAAAGGCAGCACTTTATGGCCCTGGTACACCAACCCCTGATCCCACATTTGCTTCAAGACCCACCACACCGACTCCATGAACGATAGATCCATCGTGCGGTAGTCGTTACGAAAATCGACCCAGCGGCCCATACGACGCACGGTCTTTTCCCATTCCTGGGTGTAGCGCAGCACGATCTTGCGGCATTCAGCGTTGAAGTTTGCCACCCCGAAGCGCTCGATATCGGTCTTGCCGCCAAGCCCCAAGGCTTGTTCGATTTCCATTTCTACAGGAAGCCCGTGGCAATCCCAACCAAAGCGACGATCCACATAGCGCCCACGCATCGTCCAGAAGCGTGGCACGATATCTTTGATTGTCCCAGCTAAAAGATGCCCATAATGCGGCAACCCAGTGGCGAACGGTGGGCCATCGTAAAAAATGAATGGCGGGCAGTCGCGGGTTTTTTCGAGCGTCCGGGCAAAGACGTTCCGTTCGTCCCAGAACTTTAAGACTTCTAGCTCCACTTCAGCAAATTGGGGATTCTCGGCAACCGGATTCATAAGGGGTCTGACCTCGTTGGTATGGCGTAGGAGCGCAATCTCTAGATTTCCACGCTCTCGCAAGCTATAGACGGATGCTCATTTTTGCCAGAGGTTGGCAGAGAAAGAAAGCCGGGACTTGACCAACCGTGCGCAGAAACAAAAAATAGCTTGCGCAACCACTCTCACGACAGGAGACCAACACGATGGGGAAACGGAAAATGATTAGCTTCTCCCGAGGCGGATTTGCTCAATACGAGGATGTCGAAGAAGAAGGCATGCCGAAACCCTGCGCCATGGGCATTCCCTGGGTGAATCCCGACACCCTCAAGACCCTTGAGCGCCGTAACATTCGCCGCACCGGACCAAAAGGAGAACTGCTCGAAGAGACCCCCCACACTGCAACCAAACCCTGACGTGAGAGAGGAAAGGTCCTCTTCGTCCAGAGCGAAGAGACTCACCCCTTACGGATTTTCTTTGGTGCTTGATACGCTCGCCGACCAGGAGCATCGAAGAGAGAGTGGTGTGAGCGGCGAATGCCGAAATAGTAGCAGCACATATCGCTATCAAGATCATTATTGAAGGTGCGTTGCTGGCCATCTTCAAAGAGGATGCGCACGAGACAGGTCCCGCCAATGAGCACTGAAGTCATCTCTTCGACGACGACTCCCCCTCCCCATTGTCCGTAATTTGCATGAAAAACTTTATCTCCCAAGCGGAGGTAGAGTCGGTGTTCTTCGTCCACAACGAACCTCAGCGGCCAGTATGGGCACGTTGTAGCGGAAAACGTAGGCAGGAATCAAGCTGCGGCTAGCGACGGTGCATCACAAAAGCGTAGCTTCCGAATAGGCAGCGAACCGCCCCTACTCGGGAAGCTGGGCCAGTATCCCATCCTCGATCCACCGTAACAAAAGACTTCCGATTGTCGCAGCCGCCTCTTCGGCGGACAGGACAGATTCCAGAGCAGCGCACACGACGGCAAACGGTTCGCCAGCAAGGATGCGCTCAAATGCCACCAGCTCCGGCGTGTCTATTCGTGCGTGATACACGGAAACCCCTTCGCGCCACACTCTCAGGACAGTGGGTGCTGGTTGAGGAGCGCTCTCTTCTCTAGCCTCGTCTTCTGCGGCTTGCCATAGTTCATGCACCGGCCAAGCATGTCGGGTCACGTGAAAGGCTGGAATTGTTTGGAGTCGCAGAGTCGGCCATTGTTCCGGTGCAATACTTTGCAAATGCTCAATGCGCAGCGGGACACTATCCGGTGCATCAAAGACGGTCAGACGTGCCCACTCTAGCTCCGCAAGGTCGCTCAAGAACGGCAAGTCGGCGATGTCCGCCCGCTCTCGCAGAAAAGCAGGGAAGCCTTGGCCCAAATGGCGCAAGGAAGGATGAGTAGATGGATGCTGGGCGAGATAGTCGGCTGCCAGTGTGTGGAACCGGTCGCAGCCCAGCAGGTGAGCAACTCGGGAAAAATCGCCCTGTAAGACATCAAGAAGGCGAGCGAAATACATCTGTGCGTAGATGTCGATACGTTCGCTGGCTGCGAGTGGACCACGACTTTCCACACACTCGATGAAGGTTGGGTCAAAGCTTGCCGGACCAGCACCGGGCTGGCGAGCGAGCGAGTCGAAGAAACGCGATTGCAGGTCACGCAGAGCGAGCATACGAACGCTCCAGTTCTTCGGCTTCGAGTTCACGCGCACGCTCAGCTTCAGCACGCACCACTTCAAATTCAGGTATCTGGTCGTCCCATTCCACTAAAGTGGAGACTCGGCCACAGTGACGCACCGCGAGTCGATAGAGGTCCCACACCGGGTCGATCACCGGCCCATCGTGGGTATCGAACAGATACGTGCCTTTATCACTATGCCCGGCGAGGTGAATCTGGCCGACTCTTGCAGGAGGAATGTGGTGGATATAGGCGACGGGGTCGAACTGATGGTTGAAGGCACTGACGTAAATGTTGTTCACATCCAGTAAAATGCCACAGTCAGCCTGCTGTGCGATCTCAGCAATGAACTCCCACTCTGGCATGGTCGAGTGCGTATACGTCAAATAGCTCGACACGTTCTCAATCAAGATCTGTCGCCCGAGCGTGTCCTGAACTGTCCGAATGTTTTCGACTGCAACCGTAATGGCTTCCTCGCTGTACGGCAGAGGCAAGAGATCATGCGCGTAATGTCCGCCGACACTTCCCCAACACAGATGGTCAGATACCCAGGCCGGCTCAAAGCGCTGGATGAGTGCGTGTAGCTCTTCAAGATAGGCGGTATTGACTGGATCGGTGCTGCCCAACGACAAAGAAACGCCATGGAGCACGAGTGGGGCAGCCGCACGCGCTTTTTCTAGCGCAGCCAGCGGTCGCCCGCCGGGGATCATGAAGTTTTCCGTAATGGCTTCGAACCAGTCGACTCGCGCCGTGCCCTCCCAGAGCCGAGGGAAATGCTGGGTGCGTAAGCCGATGCCATGACCAAGATAGGGAACGGCGATTGCCATAAGAACAGACCTTCGTAAGACAAAAAAAAGGCGGTCTGTTGGACCGCCCTGAAGATCGCGATTTACTTGCTCGGAGGGACGACTTTTCCGCCTTTATCTGTACACTCTTTTTCAGAAGCGGCTTTTACCCAGCCTTGGCCTTTACAGGCGTTTTTCCCGGCGCAGGAGTGGCCTTCACCTGCGCAGGCACCATGCCCCTTGCAAGCATTGATTCCCGAGCAAGAGACCTCACCGCCAGCTTTCTCGTCTGCCTTCGCCGTGAGAGCGCCGCTCGCCAGCAGTGTCGCCACTGCGCTTGCTACCACAAAACCTTTACCAAATGCGTTCATCGAAAGACCTCCCTGTAGAGTGTGATTTTGCGAGTTGTCTCGCGTTGTGTATATAAATGCCCTGACCACGAAAAAAGTTTCACTGCCAAATTGTGAGACCATCAAAATGGGGCTTCGTTTCTCGCAAAGTGATCGCCGTTGAGGACAAGCACTTTGACTTCCATGCCTTTGGGGAGCAACGCCAGTTCCGGTGCGCCGATAATCAAACCTTCTCCCAGCGAGAGCGAACTCAATACGCCGGAACTCTGGCTGCCGGTCGAATGTACTTCATAGTGACCGTGTACGGAAGCCAAGCGGCAACGCACAAACTCCGTCAGCCCTTTGGCTTTGCTGATGTCGTCGCCAACGACAGCAGAGACGACTGGCGGGAAGGGCTTCTCATGCCCCATCATACGAGCCAAGGCTGGTTGCACATAGAGATAAAAACAGACCAAGGCCGACACTGGGTTTCCCGGTAAGCCAAAATACGGACGCTCGCGCAATAAGCCGAACGTCAGCGGCTTCCCCGGCTTCTGCGCCACTTGCCAGAACAAGCGGCGAATGCCGAGTTCATCCATCGCTTCTTTGACGAAATCGAAATCGCCTACCGAAACACCGCCAGTGGATAAGACCACATCATGACGCACGGCTTCATTCAGGGCAGCGCGAATTTCCTCCAGCGTGTCTCGCGCAATAGGCAGCGGTACTGGCTGCCCACCGAGTTCTTGCACAGCCGCAGCTAACATATAAGCATTCGAGTTGACGATTTGGCCAGGATGTAAGGGTTCATCGATCTCGACGAGTTCATTGCCAGTACTCAGGATTGCGACGCGCGGACGTTGGCGGACCAGCACGAACCCGCGCCCGACCGAGGCCAGCAGGCCGATATCCGCAGGGCGCAGCACGCGGCCTTTTTCCAGAACAGTCTGTCCGCGGCGAATGTCTTCCCCGTTAGCACGCACATGGGTGCCAACCCGTTCCCGGCGCTTGATCCACACTCGTCCTGCATGTTCTTCCGTGTCTTCCACACGAATGACAGTGTCGGCCCCGGGCGGCATCACCGCTCCAGTCATGATCTTGCTGGCGGCTCCACTGGTAACGGTGTGATGCGGGACGGCACCGGCTTGAATCACTTCGAGCACTGCAAGCGTAGCCGGTGCGTCAGCGGTAATCCCGTGCAGATCTTCCTCGCGCACGGCATATCCGTCCATCGCTGAGTTCGCGAATGGTGGCACCTCGCGTTCCGAGCGGATGTCTTCAAACAAAACGCGACCGACGGCGTCGAGCAAGCCGATGCGTTCCCCAGCTAGAGGAGTGACGGTATCGAGAATGAGCGAGAGGGCATCGTGTACGGAAATCATGCGCACAGCCTAGGCTGAGCAATGGGCGTTCGTCAATTCCTCGCAGCTACTGCTGGCTCTTCAAACGCTCTTGCAGCTTGCGATCGCGTTCGCGCACCGATTCGGCCAACTTTTCCTTGAAGCTGACGACCCGAGCGAACAAGTCGGCGTCGGCACCAGCAAGAATTTGCGCAGCCAATAATCCCGCATTCCTTCCCCCGTCGATGGCGACGGTAGCGACGGGAATGCCGGCTGGCATTTGTACAATGGCGAGCAAGGAGTCTAACCCCTTCAGCGCTTTGCTTTTGATAGGTACGCCAATGACCGGCAAGGGCGTATGCGCCGCCACGACTCCGGCCAAGTGAGCCGCGCCGCCGGCTCCGGCAACAATCACTTTGAGCCCGCGAGCATGCGCGGTCTGCGCGTATTCGGCAACATCATGCGGCGTGCGGTGGGCGGACATGACATGCATTTCGTAGCCGATCCCCAATTCCGTGCAAGCTTTTCCGACTTCCTCCATCACGTCTAAATCTGAATCACTGCCCATTAAGATGCCGACTGTGGGATGCATAATTCCTCTCTCTCCTTACCTCTTTTGTTCAGCACTGCGCACGCAAAGCTCATCGCTCGACAAGACAGCGCGTCACTTCTTCCAGATGAATACCGCGTGACCCTTTGACCAAGACGAGCTGCGGTCCGTCATAGCTTGCAACCGCGCCCTGCACAAACCTCGCGGCTTCGTTGGCGTGCGCGAACCATTGCACCGGCAACCCAGCTTGCCCAACTTCCGTCGCAATCAGGCGAGCCTCTTCGCCGACAAGCACCAGGACATCCGGCAGCGGAGTCAGATGGACGAGGGCTTTTCCCAGTTCTTGGTGACGAAGAGGACTGACCTCACCGAGTTCGAGCATATCGCCAAGCACGAACATGACTCGCTCATCTCGGGCTCGTACCTGTTGTGCAGTGAGAATCGCTTGCTGCATCGACGCCGGATTAGCGTTATAGCAATCATCAAGAATCGTAAGCTGCCGTTCCGGTAGATCAACCACCGCCATCCTGCGGGCAGCGCCTTGGGCGTTGTGCAACGTTGTGCAAGCCACATCGAGGTCCAACCCGCATTCTGCGGCTACTGCCAGTGCTGCAGTGGCCGCGAGGGCGAAGTGGCTGCCCAGCAGTTTGAGGTGAATCTCTCGCCGCCCTGTCGGAGTATCGACGCAAAACGACGTGCCCGTGCGCGTCACCTGAATCTGTACGATCCGATACAGATTCGTGGCCCGCTCACCGAACGTGACCACACGACAGCGAGCTTGCCGCTGTACCGCATCGAGCAACGCGTCGTGATCGCCATTCACCACCGCTACTCCCTCTGGAGGCAGGGCGGCAATCAGTTCGGTTTCTGCGGCGATGACGCCAGCGAGATCCTTGAGAGTTTCCGTATGCTCTTCGGCGATGCTGGTGATGATGCCGATCTGCGGACGAGCAATGTGGCAGAGCGTGGTCAGCTCGCCAGCTCCACTAGTGCCAAGTTCGAGCACGAGGCAAGCGACCTCACGGTCCGTCCGTAGCAGGGTGAGCGGGGTGCCGATGTGGTTATTGAGATTCCCTTGTGTCGCAGCAGTCTGTCGTTGGTGAGCACACACTTGTGCGAGCAGCTCTTTCGTCGTGGTCTTGCCGTTGCTGCCAGCCACGCCGATGACCGTGGCGTGAAGTTGCCCACGATACCACGCGGCAAGCTGTTGCAAGGCGATCAGCGGATCGCTGACGGCGATGCCGGCTGCGCCTTCAGGCAACTGCGGCACCGTATGCGCAACGAAAAAGAACCCGCTGGCTCCTTGGAGGACAGCGTCGCCCAAATGTGCGTGGCCATCCGTGCGGCTGCCCGGCAACGGCACGAACAACGCACCCGGGGCGACGGCGCGTGAGTCGATCGCGACAGAGGTAAAGAGTGCGTCTCCGCTCCCACACACCAAGCGTCCGCTCGTCGCTGCGCACACTTCACGAACGGTAAGAGTCACTGCCATAGTGCGCCAACTCTACCCAGGCAAGGTGAGAGCGGCAAGGGTGGGAATGCGGCTTTGCTTTCTGCTGTCCACGTGGTAGAGCGAGAGGGGTCAAGGGACACAGGAACAGATTGATGGACTGCATAAGTTGCCAATTCGCTAATCCTGACGGTATGAACTTTTGCGGCAAGTGCGGCACGGCTCTTACGGGCAAGTCAAAAGTCAAAAAGCAAAAAGCAAAAGGCAAAGCCGAGAGCGAAAAGGGAAAAGGGGCAAACGGCGAAACGGAACACACTCCTGAGCGATGGACACCTTCACATTTGGCCGAACGCATCCGCGTGGCTACGCTGACCGAGGGCGAGCGCAAGACCATCACCGCCTTGTTCGCCGACCTCAAAGGCTCGACGGCACTGATTGAAGGACTGGACCCGGAAGAAGCGCGGGCGGTGATTGATCCGGCGCTGCAACTGATGATGGACGCCGTCCACAGTTACGACGGCTATGTGGCGCAAGCCTTGGGCGATGGCATCTTTGCCTTGTTTGGGGCACCCATCGCCCATGAAGATCATCCCCAACGGGCGCTGTACGCCGCGCTGCGCATGCAAGAGGCAATGCGACGTCACACCGAGGCGCTGCGGGCCAAGGGCTATCCGCCTCTGCTCATGCGTGTCGGGATCAACACTGGCGAAGTGGTAGTACGCTCCATCCAGAAAGACGCTCTGCATGCCGACTACGTGCCGGTCGGGCACTCGACGAATCTTGCCGCCCGCATGGAACAACT
>SYOC01000183.1 GCA_005804965.1 Pseudomonadota bacterium | reverse complement strand
ATCACTTCCGCGAGGCGATGGACGACGACTGCAACACTGCCCGTGCGCTCGGTGTAATCTTTGAGTCTGTACGGGAATTGAATCGAGCGCTGGATGCTGGAGAATCGGCAACGCTTGCCTCTGTCCGTCGAGATTTAGCTGCGATTAGTGAAGTGCTCGGCATCATGGCTGAACCACCTGCGCAATTTCTGGAAGAGCGGAAACAACGCGGTTTGCAGCAGACTGAGTTGACACCGGCGATGATCGAACAACGGATTGCTGACCGGGTGGCCGCGCGCAAAGCCCGTGATTTCAAGCAAGCCGATGCCATCCGCGACCAGCTCGCTGCTCTGGGTGTTGTCCTCAAAGACAGTCCGGCGGGGACGACGTGGACGATTGAAGCAGGGCAGGGCGGAAGTAAACGATGAAGGAGGAAGGCGGAAGGATGAATAAAGAAGCCAGAATGGTAGAAGGCGAAGTGGGAGCCGTCGTCATTCCGGGCGAGCAAAGCGAGACCCGGAATCCAGGGAGAAGAACCTCTGGCTTTACAGCATTTTGTTTGGATTCCCGCTGGAGTTCATCCTGAGCGCAGCCGAAGGGCGGGAATGACGCACGCCCCTTGCTAACCAACCTCAGCTTTAGGGTGCAACGGGCAGCTTGTCCGTCCGTGCTGTCTACGGCACCGGTCCGAAAAGAATCTCGTTATCGGTTTCGTCAGTCTCGCCAACAACATTATTGGCATCGACTCGGGCAATGAGATAACGCCCCGAAGCTGAAATGCCGGGGGCCAGGGTCTTTTGCAGAACGAGCCGTTTCGTCGCTCCAGGATTGAGCCTGCCAGTTTGCCCCTGTTGCAGTAGCGTATCTCCCGCATCCCAGACGGTGTCGGTGGAAAGATAGACTCTGACGAAAGAAGAACGCGATGGACGCTGCGTGCCTTGATTCTGGCTGATAAATGCGCCCGCAACCGTGCAGCGAAGACCAGTTGAGAGGGTTTTGCATGTCTGCTGCGCTGACTCCCAAGTGCCACTGAGGTCAACGTCAGTGGGAATCGTTGGATCGGAGATCTTGTACACAGCGCCATTCAGATCAATTACATAGAGCTCGCCGCTTTCGTCTTCCCCGAAGCTAGAAATATTGAGCGAAGAATCGAGTAACATTTGTGTGGCCCAGGAGGTACCAGACCATCGCAACCCACGGATGCGACCAGAACAAAAGTCTCCGTAAAAATAGATCCCGTGCATCGTGCTAAACTGCACCCCGCGATAGACGCTTCCTCCGGTGACGGAGCAATCGGCTCCATGAGCATATTCCGTCACTGGCCCTGTCAGGGTTTTCCCAGCGCATTCGCTCGAATGGCCATTGTAGTCATGCTTGCCTTCGCGGCAGCGCCAGCCATAGTTTTCGCCGCCAGGACTTGAGGCTGGCTGAAAATCGATTTCCTCGTAGATGTTTTGCCCGACGTCGCCGATATAGAGATCCCCAGTCTGTCGATCGAAACCAAACCGCCACGGATTGCGTACGCCTACCGCCCAAATTTCTGGGCGATAGAGTGGATTGTCTTTGTAGGGATTGGTCGCGGGAATGGCATAAGGGTCGGTGCCGGATTCGACATCAATACGTAAGATCTTGCCGAGCAGGGAAAGGGTATTCTGCCCGTTATTATTTGGGTCGCCGCCGCCGCCGCCATCACCCGTGCTGATATATAGATATCCGTTGGGGCCGAAGGCAAGCTGGCCACCATTGTGATTGGAACGCCCCGGATGCGGGATGGTGAGTAGAATTTCTTCACTGTCGGAATCCGCGATATCAGGATCACCGGTCGCATGGTAGCGAGCAATAACGAGATCGCCAGCGATATTGGTGTAGAACACATAGAAATACTGCTTCCCCGCATACCCAGGGGGAAATGCTACGCTCAAAAGTCCTTCTTCTCCGCAGCAGAGCACGCGCTCGATGCCGCTAATATCGAGAAACGGCGTGTTGAGCAGAGCACCAGCTTTGCGGATACGGATACGTCCTTCTTGTTCGACAATAAACAACCGACCACTGCCGTCGCCAGCATTGGGCACGTGAACAGGCGAAGACAAATTATCTTGCTCTAGCGTCAGGGCCACCGTTGGCCACGCCGCCGCCTGGGCAGCGACCGAGGCAAGAAGGAGCAATGCTGGAGCAAGAACAACTAACCGGACAGCGACGAATATGTGGTGGAAGCAAGGCAGCATGAAAAGCATCTCCTGATGTTATGACGTGATGGGCGGCAATGCTGCGGGCAAGTATGCCACGAATCGCGGCATAGTACAGAGACTGCTGCTCTCGCATTGCTCAGGCAGACATGGTACCTGAAGCCGGTTGTATTGATCGCATACAATGCAGAGGAGGAATGAGTCATGGAGAAACGTCCGCTGAGTGGAACGGGTCTGGAAGCGAGCCTTGTGGGGCTCGGGTGCAACAACTTTGGTATGAAGCTCGATTTCGAGGCGACCCGGGTCGTTATAGATACGGCGCTTGAGGTCGGGGTCACGTTTTTTGATACCGCTGATATGTACGGCGGCGGCAAGTCGGAGGAGTTTATCGGCCAAGCCCTTGGTGCGCGACGCAAAGACATTGTCCTAGCGTCGAAGTTTGGCGGGGTAGCCTGGATGCAGAAAAAGGGCGAACGCTGGGGAGCCCGCGACTACATCGTGCGCTGCTTAGAGGATAGTCTCCGACGACTGCGCACCGATTGGATTGATTTGTATCAGCTCCACTTCCCTGATCCGGCCACGCCGTTGGCGGAAACGTTAGAGGCGTTGGACGAGGTCGTTCGGCAAGGCAAAGTACGAGCGGTGGGCTGTTCGAATCTTTCCGGTGCACAGATCGCTGAAGCCGACACGAAAGCGAAGGAGCGCGGATGGGCGCGGTTCGTTACCGCACAGAACGAGTGGAGCTTACTCAAGCGCGACGCTGAGCGCGATGTGATTCCTGCGTGCAGCCAATATCAGCTTGGCCAGCTTCCGTTCTTTCCTTTGGCGAGCGGGTTGTTGACTGGGAAATATCGACGCGGCGAAGCCTTCGCTCCTGGCACGCGCCTCGCGACATTTAGCTTCGCGCAAGGTATGGCGACGGAAGAGAATTTTGTCAAGATTGAAGCGCTGCAAAGCTTTGCTGAGAAGCGCGGGCATTCGCTGCTCGAACTGGCCGTATCTTGGCTGGCGGCAACCCCGTGCGTTTCGTCGGTGATTGCTGGCGCAACGACTCCAGAACAGGTGCGTACCAACGCCACGGCAGCGAGCTGGAAACTTTCGGCAGAAGACTTGGCGGAGATTAACCGACTCGCACCCTACGCGGCGGCTTGAACGAAGAGCCTTATAGAAAAGAAAAAAGCCAGCGACTGGAGTGCCGCTGGCTTTGTGTGAAGACGACTTGGACAGGTCTTTACGACGCT
>SYOC01000182.1 GCA_005804965.1 Pseudomonadota bacterium | reverse complement strand
GAACATCAGGCGACTTTCCGCATCGCGGATCGCCATGAGAATGCGCCCAAGTTTAGAGACCACGAGATAGCGACAGGCTACATACACCAGCGCCAAGAAGGCGACGGAAATCATGTAGAGACCAAGTTTTGTCGTGGGTTCTTGCAGAGCAAAACCTAAGAGTCGCTTAAAGTCGGTCAGGCCATTATTACCACCAAAGCCAGTGTTGTTGCGGAAGAAGAGTAACATCAACGCATAGGTGAGGGCTTGCGTGATAATGGAAAAGTACACACCGCGAATCCGTGAGCGGAAGGCGAAGAAGCCAAAGACATAGGCCAACACGCCAGGAATGAGGAGCGCCATGACCATCGCGAAGCTGAAGCTGCTAAAGCCGTACCAGTACCAAGGCAGCTCTTTCCAGTCGAGAAACACCATGAAATCCGGCAATGCGCTCCGATACACGCCTTCGCCGGCAATCACCCGCATCAGATGCATACCCATCGCGTACCCGCCGAGCGCGAAGAAGACGCCGTGGCCAAGACTCAAAATCCCGGCGTAACCCCAGATGAGATCCATCGCCAGCGCCACAATGGCGTAGCACGCGAACTTACCGAAGAGAGGAATCAAATAATCAGGAACGCGTAAGATAGATTCACTGTCAGGAAAACGGTTCAAGACAGGAAGCACGACCAAAGCGAGGACCACCAACACGCCAAAGACCATCCACTCACGTGGCGAGTGGAGTCGCGTTCCCACCCATACGTCCCTCACAGTTTCGACTCTCCGTGGGTTCTCTTGCGCTACTGGCGTCTCGTGGGAGACGCTGCTAACCGAGACATGCTCCACGTCAGCCCTCCACCAAGCGCCCTTTCAGCGCGAACAGCCCCTGCGGGCGGCGCTGAATGAAGAGCACGATAAAGATTAAGACGCTGATCTTGCCCAACACAGCGCCCGCCAATGGTTCGAGGAATTTATTGACTAGTCCCAGCCCCATACCTCCGACCACGGCACCGGCAAGATTCCCGACGCCACCCAACACCACCACCATGAAAGAGTCGATAATATACGCTTGCCCTAGTTCGGGTCCAACATTGCCAATTTGCGATAAGGCCACACCACCAAGTCCGGCGAGGCCCGACCCCAAGCCAAACGTCCACATGTCCACTTTGGCGGTTGCGATTCCTAGGCACGAAGCCATCGGGCGATTTTGCGTCACCGCACGTACATGGAGACCGAGAGCGGTACGTTGTAGCAAAAGCCACATGAACGCGACGACCATAGAGACAAAGACAATGATAGCGAGGCGACTATAGGGCAGCACCACGCCGTAGAGCACTTCGACACCACCCGATAACCAGGACGGATTGGCGACTTCAACATTCTGCGCACCGAAGAGTAGGCGCACACTCTGGATCAGCATGAGACTGATACCCCAGGTCGCCAGTAGCGTTTCCAATGGACGACCATAGAGAAACCGCAGCACCCCGCGCTCTAAGATCATCCCCATCAGTGCACAGACCACAAAAGCGGCAGGGATAGCCGCCAACAGATACCAGTCGAACGCCGCCGGAGCATAGGCTTGAAAGAGCCGCTGCATCACGTAGGTGGCATAAGCACCTAACATGATCATCTCTCCGTGCGCCATGTTGATGATGCCCATGAGGCCAAAAGTGATGGCAAGCCCGAGCGCCGCCAGTAAGAGAATACTGCCCAAACTCAACCCATAAAAAAGATTACCGACTGCGTTAATAAAGAGCTGGGTGCGCTCGAAGCTCGCAAGCGCGTCTGCCGCCGCTTGTCGCACTTCTGGGTCAGGCTCGGCAAACGAGCCGTCGGCTTGTTTGGCGGTCAAGGCTTCTAGTTGTGGTTTGAGTCCAAGATTGCCAGAGGAGCGAATCAAGGAAATGGCATCAAGCCGGGTTCGCACTTCGCTGCTCGATAACTGCATTTGCGCCAACGCCATCTGCAACGTCGTGCGTACGCGAGCATCGGTTTCCTTCTCCAACGCCACACGCAGCGGTTCGAGGGCCTCGGCACGAGGACGCTTGTTCAACTCCTCGGCCGCAGCCAGCCGCACGGCAGCATCTCGCGACTGTAATTGAAGCTGCCCTAACACAGCGGCAAGCGTACGACGCACGATATTGCTGACTACCGGAGTGCGTAACTGGCTCACGTCTACCATCGCTGGCGTTTGTTGTATGGCATCCAAGACAGTGGTGCCGTCCGTAGCCACGATAAACAACGCGCCAGTCGTATCGACACGTAAGCGCCGATCACGCAAGGCTTCCAGTGCCGGCAGCGCTCCCGGGTCATTGCGTGCGCCAATCGACGCTACGGCCTGCTCAATGGCACTGGGGCTGTCGGCTCCGAGTCCACGCAGCAACGTTGCGATATCGTCTTCAGCACCAGCCCCACGGATAGATAGCAGGAAGCCTAGCAAAAGAAAGAAAAGTTGGTCCCTCAATTTAGACAACGTCATATTCCCCGCCAGCGTCAGGAAAGGCATGTTAGTGGGGAGACAGCCCTCATTCCGTCTCCCCAGCTTACGACAGTCATCCTCTCTCTAACGAAGAGGAGTATTCAGTTCTTAAACTTCGGTTCCGTACAATTGCCACACACCCAAGGGAAGGTCCAGTTCGCCACCTTCTTAGCGCTATCCGGAATGAACGGACTCCACGCCTGAGCTTTAATCGGTCCAGGCGTCTTCCACACGACCTCAAATTGCCCATCATCTCGTACCTCGCCGATGAACACCGGCTTGTGCAGGTGATGGTTCTCGGCATCCATCTGAATCTCGAACCCCGACGGCGCTTTCACTTTCTGGTAGCCAATAGCCTGGCGCACGGCGTTAATCTCCGTCGTTCCGGCTTGGGTCGCCGCCTGTGCCCACATTTTGATGCCGATATAGGTTGCTTCCATCGGATCATTGGTGACGCGCTTATCGCCACCAGTCAGGTTGTGTTTCTTCACGTAGGCTTTCCATTTGGCGATGAACGCTTTGTT
>SYOC01000181.1 GCA_005804965.1 Pseudomonadota bacterium | reverse complement strand
GTGCCGGCGAGCACGGTGTAGTCGTAAGCCAACACGGCGCAGCGGGCTTTGTCGTCGTCAAAAAGATGACCGTTAATGCGGGCCACGCCAGTGACCATGCCATCCGCCGGCGTATTCTTCATCAGGTCGTCCATCGAACGCCGCCGTCGTTGTGCTGCCACTGCCAACGAGCCGTATTCGACGAATGAGCCGGGATCGCACAGATCGGTGACGTTCTCGCGTGCCGTGCGTTGATGGGTTTTGCGCCGCCGGGCGACTGCTTCCGGACGCGCCGCATCAAGGGTAATGGCATGACGCGCCAGCGTTTCGGCGAGGTCCGGACGGATGTAATCAAGATCAATTTGTTCGATGGCTTCCGTCTCTGTTGTCGCGACTTCGGTTTCCTCAATGAAGGCGAGCGGATGTCCCTCGAAGATGGTGTCACCTGTGCTGATCGTAAGCTGGCGCACGATGCCACTGATTTCTGCGTGGATGACATGCTCCATCTTCATGGCTTCCATGACCAGGAGTTGCTGGCCTTTGCGTACGAGGTCTCCCTCCCGCGCATCGACGCTCACAATCGTGCCTTGGATCGGTGCTCGGATAGCGACCGTTCCTTCCGGTCCAGTGATATCGCCGGAGAATGCTACCGGCTGAGGGCTGGGACTGGGCGTAGGCTGTCCGCTGCTTTCTTCTTTGCCGTGGGCAAGCACGGCTAGGGGGTCAACCGTGTTGATTTTTGCGCCTGCACGCGCGGGTTGACTTGTTGCTTGCTCGAAGAAAAACCGCCGATGTGCGCCGTTGGTAGACGCCGTGAGTTCCGCGAGATGCTCCTCGACAAACCGGGTGTGGAGGCGATTCGCCACGAACTCAGGATGCTGCAACAGACTTTGCAGGAACGGGATGTTGGTGGCCACGCCTTCTATTTTGAACTCACACAACGCGCGATAGGTCTTCGCCGCCACATCAGCAAAGGCGGCCGAGCGCGTCTGTCCAATCAGTTTTGCCAACAACGAATCGAAGCGTGGACTGGTGCGATAGCCAACATACCCGAATGAGTCAGTACGGATGCCCAGACCCGACGGCGGCTCGAAGGCTGAGAGGACACCTCCTGCCGGACGCACGGAACCGTCCGCACCCAATGTCTCCATGTTGATGCGTACCTGCATCGCGAATCCGCGTGGCTGCGGAGCTGCAGATTGTTGAAGCCCAAGGTCGGCAAGCGAATGCCCCGCCGCAAGCTGAAGCTGGGTCTGCACGATATCGACGCCGGTGGTCTCCTCGGTGACGGTGTGCTCCACTTGCAGCCGCGGGTTCGCTTCAATAAAGGCGAACCGTGCTTCGTCAGCGTCGGTTGTTGCATCGACGAGAAACTCGAAGGTACCGATGTTGCTGTATTGCACAGCCTGGGCGAGACGTACCGCCGCACTCGTCAGCCGTTCACGTAGCTTCGGTGAGAGGCTGGGGCTTGGGGCGATTTCGACGAGCTTTTGATGACGGCGTTGAATCGTACACTCGCGCTCGCCGAGATGCGTGACCGCGCCGGACCCATCTCCTAAGATCTGCACTTCGATATGCCGCGCCCGTGGCAGGAGTTGCTCGACATAGACTGCGCCGTTGCCGAACGCCTGCAAGGCTTCAGATTGACAGCGTGCGTAGGCGTCTTCGATATCTTGTGCATGGAACACCATGCGCATGCCGCGTCCGCCACCACCGGCCAGGGCTTTAATCATCATGGCACCGTTGGCTCCGAGAGAGGCGAAAAACTCGCGGGCTTGCTCAATGCTCGTCGGGCCAGAGGAACCAGCCAGCACTGGCACCCCGCATTGCTGTGCCAACACTCGTGCTTGCGCCTTATCGCCGAAGCGGTCGAGAATATCGGCACGCGGTCCGACAAACGTGATGCCCTCTTCTGCACATCGCCGGGCAAATGCTGCATTCTCACTGAGGAAGCCATAGCCGGGATGGATGGCATCGCAACCCGACGCCTTGGCAATGCTGAGCATCTGCTCGATATCCAGATACGGGGCGACGCCAGCACCACGCAGCGGACGGGCCTCGTCGGCTTTGCGCGTATGGAGCGAATTGGCGTCATCTTCAGAAAAGACTGCTACCGTGCGGATGCCGAGTTCGGCAGCAGCGCGAAGAATGCGGATAGCAATCTCTCCGCGATTGGCAACCAGGAGGCAAGCGAGCGGGCGAGAAGCGGCGCGGGCGGACGAACGGTCCGAAGCATGATGATCCATAAATGGTGGTGTTCTCCCGTGGGCGTTGTGCGGTACTGCCTATCGTACCTCCCACAGCAACTCAAGCGCGGAGCGGAAGAGTGATCTCGATTGCTGGGGAAGTTGTCTGATAGTTTTCCCTTGGAGACAGGAAACAGGCAGGAGACGAGGCTTGCCCAGCCTAGAAGATCGTGCAACGTTGACTTTGGCGGTAAGGAGCGCACATGAGTGTGACAGATTGGATCGCTTTTGGAATGGGCACGGTCATGTTAGTGGCAATCGGGACGCTCTTCTGGAGGTTAACCTCGCCTCAGTGAAACTCACCCCATCCCGCCGCGCTTGCGTAATTCAGTGACATCGTCATCGCTGAAACCCCATTCTTGTAGAGCACTGGTGTTGTGTTCGCCGTTGGCAGGAGGTTGGCTGCGAATGGCCGACTGAGTACGGCTGAAGCGCGGTGCCGGCGCGGGCTGCATTACGTTGCCATGCTCGATAAAGGTCTGACGCGCTTGGTTGTGTGGATGCTGTGGTGCCTCTTCGAGATCCAATACCGGAGCGACGCAACCATCGGTGCCAGCAAACAGGGCAACCCACTCATCGCGTGGGCGCGTGCGGAAGAGACTGGCAAGCCGTTCGCGGTAGATTGGCCAATTGCTGCGCTTGTTGGGTTCGGGAAAGTCTTTGAGGTCGAGGCCGAGCTTATCGAGCAGAATCTTGAGAAAGGGATCCATCATCACCGCCACCGATACAAAACGACCATCCGAGCACTGATATACGCTGTAGCGCCAATGCCCACCATCGACAGTGTTTGCAGCCCGTTTGTTCTGCCATGCGCCACCTGCGAGCCCGCCATACACATAGGCCATCAAGTTGGCGGCACCGTCCACGATGCTAGCATCGACGACTTGCCCGCGCCCGGACCGCTGCGCTTCCCAGAACGCGGCGAGCATACCCATGGCCAGGAACACGCCACCACCACCAAAATCGCCAGCCGCGATGAGTGGCGGTACCGGACGCTCGGCGGTCCCCACGGCATGTAGCAACCCAGTGACGGAAATATAGTTGATGTCGAACCCAGCCTGTTGCGCCAGCGGGCCGTCTTGTCCCCAGCCAGTCATGCGGCCGTAGACCAAGCGCGGATTGCGGGCGAGACACACGTCCGGACCAACGCCAAGGCGCTCGGCCACGCCGGGACGATAGCCTTCGATGAGGCCGTCGGCACGCTCAACCAACTGAAGCAGGGCTTCCACTCCTGCGGGTTTGCTCAAGTCCAAGGTCACAGCTTTGCGATTGCGCCACAGCGTGCGGTACTTGTAGTCGGGATAGCCCAACGCCGGCTCCTGTGGACGATCAATGCGCAGAATGTCCGCTCCCATGTCGGATAACAGCATGCCAGCAAACGGACCTGGCCCGATACAGAACAGTTCGACGATACGTAAGCCTTGCAACGGTCCCACGATGCCTCCTTTTTCGTTGTGTGTTATTGCGCCGGATGACCCAACACGCGCCGGCCTTCGGTGACGGTTGCGTCATACAAGCGATCAAGCGCCAAATTGTTGCCTCGGCAGCCTGCCATGACTTGGTCGCTCCAGTCTAAGTACTCTTGGCGTCGTTGCAGCGACCATTCCGCCGGCGGTGCTTCGATAATACTACGCACATTGGAAATCTTGTCCGCCATCTTCACGAGTTTCGCACGCAATGAGAGATGCGGTGCATGGACAATCTGCAAGCGCTTGCGCTCGGTCTTGGGTAAGCGCTTATCGTCCGTCACCTCGGCGACAACTGCGCACACCTCGGTGCCAAACAACGCCTCCAGTTCTTCTGCTGCTGTTTGTGTGTCTTCCAAGGTGTCGTGCAGAATGGCGGCTTGCAGTGTCGTCAGATCGGCCACGCTGCCTTCGCGGGCCAGTATCTCTGTGACTTCGATGAGGTGATTGACGTAGGGAGACGCCTCGGCACCCTTGCGGCGCTGATCGCGATGCTTATCGGCGGCGAAGTGGAGCGCGCGCAGAAGCGAGACGGCGGTGTGGTCCTTTGCTGTAGACATAGGCACTCCTGAGAGATACCGGAGATACCGGTGGTGGGAACGGAAAAGTAGCAGATGTTACGACACATCGTGCGGAGCGACCTGCACTCCGCACGAGAGCGAAGCCGGATGCCAATCACTGGACGTCATTCCCGCGCATGCGGGACTCCAGGCTTTCTTTCTGGATTCCGTATCTTGCCGCGCTCGCCCGGATTGACGGGGTTGGCGACTAGCGACTCACCTGCCCCGGCGG
>SYOC01000180.1 GCA_005804965.1 Pseudomonadota bacterium | reverse complement strand
GACTGGATGCTCGACCTGGACACGAGTGTTCATTTCGATGAAATAAAAATGTCCGTGTTCATCGAGAAGGAATTCGATGGTGCCGACGTTGGTGTAGCCAATGGCTTGGGCGGCTTTAACGGCCACGCTTCCCATGCGCTCGCGCAAGCGCTTATTCAACGCTGGCGAAGGCGACTCTTCGAGCACCTTTTGATAGCGGCGTTGGATGGAGCACTCACGCTCGCCGAGATGCAAGACGTTACGATGCTGATCCGCGATGATCTGAAACTCGATGTGGCGTGCCCGAGCAAGATACTTCTCGATATACATGGCACCGTTGCCGAACGCGGCGACACCTTCTTCGCGGGCAATACCAAACACCGCTTCCAGCTCGGCCCGCGAGTGCGCAATGCGCAGCCCACGACCACCGCCTCCAGCGGCGGCTTTCATCAACACCGGGTACCCTACCCGTTCGGCCACAGCTTGCGCCTCGCGCACATCCGTCGTGCCTGAAGAGGTGCCAGAAAGCACTGGAACGCCGGCCTTCTCCATCACCCGTCGCGCACGTGGTTTGTCGCCCATCAGACGGATATTCCGTACCCGTGGGCCAATGAACGTCAAACCAGAGCGCTGACACGCTTCGGCGAAATCCCCGTTTTCTGACAGAAACCCATAGCCAGGATGCACGGCATCGGCACCGAACGAGATGGCGGCGCTCACGATGGTCGGGATGTTGAGATAACTCGCTGCTGGAGAGGGCGGACCAATACACACGCGTTCGTCAGCCAAGCGTACGTGAAGCGATTCTCGGTCGGCAGTCGAATGCACCGCAACGGTCGGAATCTTCAACGCCCGGCAGGCGCGGATGATGCGCACGGCGATCTCGCCACGGTTCGCAATAAGTACTTTTTTGAACACGGTGTCTTGCTATCTCGCACGGCCAGAGCGGCCAGCCGTGGTCCCCAATACCCACATCGGACGATGAGACTTTGCCACGTGCTTACAGAGGCTCCAATAAAAAAAGTGGTTGTTCAAATTCGATGGGCTGCCCGTTTTCGACCAGGATTTTTACTACCCGCCCACGGATCTCGGCGCGAATTTCGTTCATCATTTTCATGGCCTCGACGATGCAGACCACATCCTCTTTTTCGACGACAGCCCCGACTTCAATATAGGCTTTGGCCTCCGGGCTTGGCGACCGATAAAACGTGCCAACCATAGGGGAGACGATCTTGAGGCCGGTGTCTATGTGTTGCGTCTGGTCAGCGCGTATGTCTTGCCCATTGACCAGTGCTGGAGACGTGGTCGGTGGTACCGCTACCGGAGCCATCATCGGGGCAAGGGATTGCAACGGTGCCGGTGCCGACACCACCGTGACTGGTGTCTGTGGATTCCCCCGCACGAGGCGAATTTTGCCCTTGCGGTCTTCCATTTCCAATTCTCGGACGTCGTTCTCGGCCATGAGTTCGACGATTTTGCGGATATCATCAATTTCCATAGTGGGAGTAAGGGACTTGGAATGAGGTTATGAGGGAGAGGAACGCCCGGTCCCGAGTATACATCGGCTACCAGTTCGGCATCGCCCTAGGTTCTGGCAATAATACCCGCCGCAGCCCGCAGTCCTAACAGGTAACTGTCCGCGCCGAAGCCGCAAATTTGTCCAACGGCTGCGCGCGCAAGATAGGAATGATGGCGAAATTCCTCCCGTTTATACAGATTCGACAAATGCACTTCGACCAACGGGAGATCGCTCGCGAGAACGGCATCAAGCAATGCCACACTGGTGTGGGTGTAGGCCCCAGCATTCATCACCAAGGCTGCATAGTGCCCGCGTGCCTGTTGGATCTTCGTGACTAATTCCCCCTCGTGGTTCGACTGAAAGGTCTCCACTCCGATGGCAAGCTCTTTCCCGAGCGCGATCAACATGGCATCAATGTCGGCAAGCGTCGTCCGCCCATAAATTTGCGGCTCGCGCAGTCCGAGCATGTTGAGATTTGGTCCGTGCAATACCAGCACGCGTGGAAGAGCTTCAGCCATAGCAATCTCTTGGCGCAGGGAAGTGTAGGGAGAAACAGGAAACCCGTCAAGGCATAATCGCACCCGTTACTGGTCGAGTTCCACTTCGAGCGCTTTCCCGTGTCCAATACGCGACCCGACCACGCTCGCGGCACGCGCGAGAAGATATTTGCTGCCGAACAAACCATGAATGCGTTCAGTCTCCTTTTCGTCGTCGATGAATTTCGCCTTTCCAGTAAAAGTCAGGGTACCGATTTTCAGCGACAGATGGGGATTCTTCTTCAAATTGAGATACCAATCCGATTTTTCGCCCTTGCCCGACTGTAAGTAGAAATGTCCTTGATCGAAGACGAACCAAATCGGCTTCATATGAGCTTGGCCGCTTTTGCGGCCCGTCGTGGTGATTTCTACCGTGGATTGATCGGCCACTTTTTCGAGCTCGGCCCGCGTCACGCCTTTTTTGTCTTGCGCCCAGAGTTGCCCGACTGTCCCGGCAAAGAAGATACTCGCAACCGCGACGACCCAGTGCGCCCGCAGGGCTTGCCATGCACCTTTCATATTTAGCCTCCTGAAAATTTTCGCCAGTATCCGTGTCCCTTGCCCATTGTGCAATCGGGGACAAAACAACTGGCTTTGCTGGCGGCGGGCAGTTTGCGATCTTACTGCCGGGGGGCGTCGCGCCCTGTAAAAAAACTGGCTATGCTTCCCCGGCCCAACGAGGCTTGCTAACGTAGCGCCAATAATTTTCAGAGGAGGATAGTCGCATGGCGACCCAGTTCCATTTCACCGTAGCCAACGAGGCGATCAACGTGCAAACAGGAAAGCATGCTTCGCCCAACATCACGATCACTATGAAAGAAGCCGATTACCTTGACATGATTAATGGCAAGCTGAACGGTCAGATGGCTTTCATGACTGGTAAATTGAAGATTGCTGGTGACATGGGCTTAGCCTTGAAGCTGCAAAGCCTCTTCCAAGCAGGTGGCGCAGGCAGCGCCCCGGCCACCACCGTTCAACAAGTGATTGACGGCATGACGCAACGCTTTAATGCCCCGGCTGCGAAGGGTATGAACGCCGCCTTCCAATTCGATCTCACCTGATGCGCAGGAGGGCAACATGCCTAAACATGTCGTGATTATTCCAGGCGACGACGCGGCTCCGGAGGCGATGGCTCCAGCCGTCGAGATTCTCAAAAGTCTCGCGCTGGATCTTACCTTCACCGAATTTCCGTCGGGTGTAGAGGGAGTTCAGCAATACGGCTCACGCGGAGCTTTTGATGCTGCACTGCGCGAAGCCATTGATCGTTCCGACTCAACGTTGTTCGGCTCGACCAACGGCACCACCGGCGGGCTTAACCACTTGCGTTGGGGGAAGCAGACCTTTGCCAATGTGCGCCCCGCACGCTGGCGTCCCGGGTTCCGTAGTCCACTCAAGAATCCCGAGCACATCGATTTTGTGATCGTGCGCGAGAACCTGGAAGACTTGTACATGGGTCTAGAAGGCGACCTCGGTTTGCTCTCGTCGCTACCGGTCACGAGTTGGCTGACGCGCAAACCGCTGGATACGACACCGACCGGCAAGTTCGCGATCAAAGTCATTACCGAAGAAGGCAGCCGCCGCATTGCCCGCTTTGCCTGCGAACTCGCCCGCAAACGTAAAGCTCAGGGTGGCAGGGGGAAAATTACCTGTACCAGTAAGTATAACATGCTGCGCGACAGCGATGGGCTCTTCCGGCGCGTGGTCGAGGAAACAGCCAAAGGTTATCCCGATCTCCACTACGAACAGTACATCGTTGACGATTTTGCACGCCGCATCGTTGCCTCACCCGGAGATTTTGATGTCGTGGTGATGCCAAATCTCTACGGCGATATTCTCTCAGATGCCGCAGCCGGCACGATCGGCGGGCTTGGGCTTGCCCCTAGCGGCTGTTACGGCGAGACCTATGCCTATTTTGAATCCATCCACGGCTCAGCACCGGATATCGTGGGCCGGCACATTATCAATCCCACCGCGACCTTGCTCTCTGCCATTATGATGCTGGAATACCTGGGGTTCGAGGCAGCAGCTTCGCGCCTCGATCAAGCTATCGTACACGTCTACGCAGATGGGCAGCCGCTCACTCCGGATCAAGGCGGCTCAGCATCGACGATGGATTTTTGTGCGGCAGTAAGGCGGTATCTTTAACCAAGACCACCGGCGGGCAGGCGGACACCGCTATCCTTGAGGTTTACTACGCGATTTGGTGACGACCAAAACGTCCTGCCCGTTCACGCGGACCATGCGCCGGTCCGCTACTGATTGCTGCGTGACTTTCCGCGCTCGGGTTTCACGCCATTGTTTCAATTGTTTCTCTAGATCCTTCGCACTCACACATTCCTCCGTGCTTCACTAACGCCTCCTCTCCGATGAGGCGTGTCTCGGGCTACGCATCAATGAACGCTTCCAGGCTCTTGGCCCGGTTCGGGTTCCGCAATTTCCGGAGAGCTTTCGCCTCGATTTGACGAATGCGTTCGCGTGTCACTGCGAAGCGTTGGCCGACTTCTTCCAAAGTGAAGTCAGTTTTTTCGTCAATACCGAAGCGCATGCGTAAAATCTGCTCTTCTCGCGGGGTTAACGTCGCCAAAACCTTACGGGTTTGCTCTTCGAGGCTCAGTGCCATCGCGGCGTCTGCTGGCGACAGGGTTTGTCGGTCTTCAACGAAATCGCCCAACGAGCTTTCTTCGTCGTCACCGATAGGAGTTTCTAATGAGACCGGTTCTTTCACGATCTTGAGGACTTTGCGTACTTTGTCCGGCGGCACTTCCATCTGCGCCGCAATCTCTTCCGGGGTGGGTTCGCGCCCGAGTTGCTGAACAAGATAGCGCGAGGTACGCAAGACCTTGTTGATAGTCTCGATCATGTGGACTGGGATGCGGATCGTCCGGGCTTGGTCGGCAATAGCGCGGCTGACGGACTGACGAATCCACCACGTCGCGTAAGTGGAGAATTTATACCCGCGTTGGTATTCAAATTTTTCGACAGCACGCATGAGCCCGATGTTGCCCTCTTGGATCAGATCCAAAAATCCGAGGCCACGATTCACGTAGCGCTTGGCGATGCTGACGACCAGGCGCAGGTTGGCTTCGATGAGGCGACGTTTGCCTTCTTGGGCTTGATACTCGCCACGGGCGATAATATCGAGCGAACGGTCCAAATCGGCATTGCTCGAACCGAGATCTTCTTCGATTCGATGAATCTCTTTGCGGGCATTCTGGATAATCTGGCTGGCCTCCAAAACATGAGGCACCGTCGATTTCCCCAATTGTGAAGTCAATTTCGTTGCTGGGGGTCCGCCAGCCTTAAGTGTGCGGGCAAAGGAAAGGATTTCTGGGGTCTTGTGCTTGAGATAGTTTTCTTGCCGGGCACAAATTTTATGTTGCTGTTCTAGCTGGATCCCGGTCTCTTTGAGCCGCTCCACGAGCGCAGTGATGTGCTTACGACCGAGTGGCAGCGCGGTGAGTGCGCCTTGGATTTTTTCGCGCACATCATTGAGCTTCTTGTGCAGCTTTTCTTTTTCCTTCACCGTCATGCGCTTGTGTATCGCTTCTTCCAGCTTGTCACGCTCATGGGTGAGCCGTTTCAGCGGCCCCATGCGACTCAGAAAGAACTCGATCCGCTGGTCTTCCTTGCCGGAAGCGTCAATCTCTTCCTCGTCGTCCCCAAAAATATGACGGGGCTCAATCTCCCCTTGCTTGAGTTTCTCTCCCAGCGAGAGCACGGAGCGCAGCGCTAATGGCGACGAAAAGATCTCCCACTTGACCCGTTTTTCTCCGGCTTCGATTTCTTTGGCGATGGCAACTTCTTCTTCCCGGCTCAGGAGCGGGATATTGCCCATCTCTTGCAGATACATGCGGACAGGGTCGGAAGTGTCTCCAGCCGTCGGTTCTTCCGGTACCGGGACTTCCTCCTCCCATTCCTCTTCTTCCCGCTTGGGCAGGTCGATGCCTAACGCAGCGTCCTCTTCCAGCACATCGACGGCTTCGATATCAATGTCTTCGAAGATTGAGATAACGCCGTCAATTTCTTCAGAGGGCGAGACATCCGCCGCGAGCGGATGAAGCGTCTCAGGCGCGCCCAGCAAAGACTTGTCTGATGCGTGCGAAAGAACCTGCAGCCTTTCTTTCCGTTTTTCCATAGGGCGCCTATAACCCCTTTCTGTAGCAGGCCATCAAGCGTAAACGACTCCCTGTCCTTGTCTCCTGGTCGGAGCAAGCACGTCGGAGGTTCTCGGTGTTATTGGCAGAATTCCACTTACGCAAGCGCAGCAATGTCGTTGGGAAGGTTCCCCCAGCAGGCAACATCGGCCACCGGGGTGGGTAGAACTGGGCCATCCTAAGAATAGAAAGGTGCGAAGTCAAGCCGAGCAGCACTTTTTCTTGCGCCAGCCAATGGGCTGGCATCAGGGGTAAAGCTGGCGACCCTTTCGTTCTCTCGTACAAGCAACCGCCCTTGTTCACGCCATCCCCAGCGCTCTCGTGCCTGGCTCCTATCGTGGGCGATGCGAGCTGGCTGCCCGCGCGGCACCGATCGCCGTCGCGTATTCTGCATACGGTGGAATAATCACATTTTCTCGGCGATGAGGACGCAAGGCTTCTAAACGTTCGCGTAGCGAGCGCACACGCGTCAATTTGCCGGTCAGCACGATATCTTTATGGTGGCGGGCACGTGCCGCAGTAATGCTGAGGGTGAACGTCACTTCAGCAACGAGGTTGACGAGTGCTAAGGCTTTATCTTCCGGCCTGGGGTCGGCACGCACTTTGCCGAAGTTGCTCGCTGTGGCCGTCGCTGGCACAATCCCGACCGGACCGCCGGCAATATCCCCAACTGTGAGGTCAATGCGGGTCAAATCTCCCACCGCCGCCATTTCTTCCAGGGTATCCAGTCGCGTCACGCCCAGCAGGTGGCGTGCCAAACCTAAAAGCGTTCCCCCGCCCACGCCAGTTCCGCCGACGTGCTCAATCACGTGGTCCTGCACCGAGACCAACGCGGTTCCGGTACCAAGCGATACGACCAACGCCGAGGAAGTCGCAGCGAGGGTGCTTCCTCCCACGCCAATCGCCTCGATTTCTGGCACTTTCACGACGGGTACGTCAAATAAATGATCTTCCAGGCATCGTGCGCCACCGCCGCTGACGGCAACGGATTCGATATCTCCAAGTCTCCCGCCTACCGTGCTTAAGAGTTTCCCCAAGGCTCCAGCCGCAGCCGCGAACGGATCTCCGGTCTCAATGGTGACGACGACGATCTCTCCGTCGGTGAGCAGCACGGCGTCGGTTGTCGATCCCCCAATATCAATGCCGACAATCATGTCAGTGTCCCTCGCTCCGCTGAAGGCAGTTCTCGGCGGTACACGGCCGCAGATTTTTTTCGCTCGGCATCGTACCCGTGCCATTTGGCCGCAGCAACGTCTTCTGAGCTGACACGCCGAAAGCCATGGCGCTCGAAGAGCCGTTGCGCTCCCTCCTGTGTCGTGACCGCGAAAAGATAGTGCATGCCTCGCCTCTTGCCTTCTTCGATCATCGTCGTCACTAAGCGACTCCCGATGCCTTCTCCCTGAAAGCGCGTGATGGTATACAGCCCCACGATTTCTGCCGCCTGCGCTTCGGGGTACGACAACAACGCACAGAATCCAGCCATTTCACCAGGGGCCGCCCCAAGTCGCGCACCGTAGCCATGCAAGAGAAGCTGGTCAATCTCAGCCAGTGATCGGGGCTTCAAATAGCCTTCGCGCTCGCCACGCTCAATCAGTTTCTCCACTTCATGAAAGTCGTCGATACCCAAGCGTTCGACTCGGCAATAGTCCGCCAACGTAAAAAACGTACCGCAGCCTTCATACGTGAACAATTCGCGTGCTAGCCCAGGCATCGCACATAAAGAGATCGACGTGACACCGCCTTCCAACGTGGCACGAATCATTTCCAACAACGGGCGGTGCTGGCCCAGTCCACTCCATTCAGCTTCTCCTTGCCGTAACAGCTCGGACAGCACTGGACCATTCATGAACGACAACGTGTTGCCATCCACATCGATGCCGCCCTCGGCATTGAGCAGCACGAGTTTATACACCTTCAGCCGACTGGCGATGCGCTGGGTACAGGTGAGCAGCGTCGTCTCGCTGTTGCCCGGCCACACGCCCACAAAAAGCGGAGAGGTGCGCAACACCGCCCAGATTTGTGCCAACAGTCCTTCTTCACTTGTCGTTGCCGCCAATTCCACCGGTGGCGGCAACTTGCTGCGGTTCCCCAGCGTGAGCAGCCGATACAGGGACGCAATCCGCCGTTGTTCCTCACGAGTTGCTGAGCTTTCGAGGAGAATGACGACGCGGGTTTCGTTGCGTACCAGCGCTCGCCCGACTTGGCCAAATTCCTCTATCGCTTCGTTGCTCGTGAGCACGTCGGTACTACCCACGAACAATATGCTCTTACTGTGGAACTCGTCGAGGTAGAAATCCTTCTCAGCAAAAGGCAAAGCATCGGGTTTCATGCGTGGGCCTCTGGTGTTGCCGGCAAGGTGCGCACAAGCATCTCGGCAGCGCAGCGCTCTTCGTCGTTCCACGGGCAAGTAACCGCATGTTGGGGGCGCACGAAAAACACGATCACCTCAGCCACTGGGCGCTGCGTGAGGCGTTCCAGCGCCAAGGCGTAAAGCTGCACTTGCGCACGATAGCCAACAGCTCGTGCGTCGGCTTGTGCACCGGCAACATGATCGGTTTTAAAGTCCATGAGAATCCAGGCCCCGTCCTCGATAAACGCGAAGTCTATGATTCCTTCGAGCAAACGTCCAGAGAGGTGGAGAGAAAATGGCACTTCGGCAAAGCGCGACGCACTGTGCCGTGCCCGCTGCATGAGCGGTGAAGACAATGTTGCTTGTACCAGTCGGGCAATCTCGGCCTGTTCTTCCACTGTGCGCACGCTCGACGCAGCCGTTTCTGGAGCGAGACCATGCGTGGTCGCACGTCGGAGTGCGGCATGGACAGCGCGACCAAACCGTAGGCCAGAAGCTTGTCCTTCGCGGGGTGAGGCTGCCTCGTCGGGTGGCGAGGTGCGCACCCAGGGTTCTACGGCGGTCAGGGCGGTGACCGTCGTTATCGCCGTGGTTTGGCGGCCCCGCACCAGCACGTCTGCTCGTGCCTGTTCCCATGCGCGAAAGTCGTGCAGCGCTTTGGCATCCGATGCGACGTGCGGCACCAGCACCGAGGTCGCCATTTTCGTCGCCTCAGTCTGGAGAGCGGCATCCGGCAGACGATAGATGAACACATCCTTCGTATCCTTGCGCTCTTGTGCTTCAGGCTCCGGTGGTGTTGGTTCAGCGATGCGTGCTGCCAAAGCTGCGGTCATAGCCCAATGTTCGGTCGGCTTTGCCTCGGCCTCGCTAGACAAGACCACTGGAACGATCAGATGATCGCGCACGCGCGTTGCGGCGACGTACCACAGGCGGCGTTCTTCGGCAGCTTCGCGCTCTTGTTCTTGCGTTTCCGCCTCTCGCCAACCCAAGGTTGTACACTGCACGTCGCGTGAGCCGAGCTTGAGTTCAAGGCGACCACTCATGCGTTCGATAATGCCGGTTTGGCTAGCATGCTGGCGACGATAACCGGCATCGGCCAGCACCACGACAGGGAATTCGAGTCCCTTGGCTTGATGGACAGTCAGCAAACGCACGGCTGGCTCGTGCTCTTCAAGAAACGGGGCGTCATTTTCTAGCATCGCTAAAGTTTGTGAGGCAAGAAACCGGTTGAGTGCGGTCAACGTTGCTGCCGAACGCTGAGAAAAAGTGCGCAGCGTCTCTACCAACTGCAGCAGGTTGGCCACACGTTGTGCGCCATGCGGCTGGAGACTGTGCAACGGTAACAGATGCGTCTTGGTGTAAATTTCCGTCAACAGCGCCGCCGGGCTGATAGAGGTACGTCGGACATGCAGGTCGCGTAAAAATGTGAACGCCGCAGCAAAACGAGCGTCAAACGCAGGCGCAGGCGGTGCCTGCGTCATATAATCAAGCTGGCCGCCTGCGCTGACAAACGCGGCTAACTCTTCGTCGCTAAACCCAAACAGGCTTGAACGCAGGGTTGCTACCAAAGCCGTGGTATCCGAGGGACGATCCACCACGCGGAGCAGCGCCCGCAGTTCTTCGACCTCTTCACGGTGCGCTACCCGACGCCCACCAATCACGCGATAAGGAATGCCGGCTTCGCGTAACGCTTCCTCATACACTTCCAAGGTCTGATGGGTGCGGCAGAGGATGGCGATATCGCGATAGTGAACGGTCTGCTCGCCCCACATCTCCAAACCCAGTTCCCCCACGCTTCTCACCAAGAACGCGGCAACTGCACGCGCCTCCGCCTGCCGACGCTCCTCGCGATCCTGTTTGTCCTCTCTCCCTGGCACCGGCAGCATGATGACCTCTTTGCCGGTGTTTTCGAGCCGCGCCTCTTGTAATGGTCGATAGGCTGGTTGCCCGCCACCGCTCGCAGCAAACTCCCGCGTAAACGTGTCGTTGATCCACGTCAGCGCCGGTGCGCGAGTACGGAAGTTGGTGGCCAAGACGAGAGCCTCACCCTGATTGATAATCAGCTCGCGCACTCGTTCATAGACTTGGAGATCCGCGCGTCGAAAGCGATAGATCGACTGTTGCGGATCACCGACTAAGAAGAGCTTGCCCGGCTGCAGCGTGACCTCGGTCCATTCGTGTGCGCGGGGTACACGCTCGGCGAGAAAGAAAATGATCTCGGCCTGAAGTGGATCAGTATCTTGAAACTCATCGACTAACAGGAAACGAAACCGCGCGTGAAAATACTGGCGCACGCTCAGATCGCGTTTGAGCAGGTCGCGTACACACAGGAGCAGATCGACAAAGTCGAGACACCCCAGCACACGCTTTCGTTCTTCATAGGCCGTGAGATAGCCACGCAACCACGCCGCTAACGTGACCGTTAAATTATGCGCCCACGCCGCCCGCGCCGTGCCATGCACTTCAGCAAGCCGGGCGAGGCTCTGGCGTGCCTCCTCCAAAGCCGTGCTCGGCTTCCAGTGAGTTTTCGCCCCGGCTTTGCTCGAAATCGCTAGTGGGTGCAGCAACAAGCGCTCCCACGCCGCTTCATCCGGCACCGCAGCGAACAGTTCTTGCAGTGCAGTAATTTGCAGAAATGCGCGATCTGTGCGCTCGATGCAAGCTTGGGCACACTTGCCGAGGCGCTCGATTACCGCTGGAGCCTCGCGAGCAAACTCGGCAAGCCGATCCTCAACCCGCGCCGGCAGCAACGACAAGCTATCGCGCTGGTCAAGCAGAAAATCGCGCAGGGCTTCGAGATGCACCAGCGTCACATCTGCTCGTAACGCTTGCTTCAGGGCAACCGGCCCCTCGTCCATCTCCCGTGCCAGCCAGTCGCGCCAGACCTCGTGCTGAAGCAGGCGAGTTTCCAAGGCATCCAGCACGACAAAGTCGGGATCAATCCGTGCCTCGACTGGGCGCTCGCGCAACAGGTCGGCACAAAAGGCGTGTACCGTCGCAATATGCGCACGGTCAAACTGCCGCCGTGCCTCACGCAACAGTTGGCGTTCATTCTCCGGCAGTGCTTGCTCCAGCGCCGCCTCAATTTCGCGGTAGAGACGGTCGCGCAATTCGGTTGCAGCTTTCTCGGTAAAGGTGATGGCAGCAAGCCGATCAAGCTGTCCGCGACCGCTGCGCACGATGCGGAGTAGGCGTTGCACCAGCACGGTCGTCTTGCCCGTACCGGCTCCAGCTTCGACAAGGAACGTGGTCTCCAGGTCATTCGCTGCGCGTTGCCGGGCGTCGCCATCGTGGAGTACGGGGCTTGTCATGCCACTCCTCGCACCTGTCGTAACAACTCAAGCCGCCCATCTGCGCGTTTGCGCTCCGCCCGCCGCTCGTTGTTGCTGTGGCAAATCAGAGGAAAAGGACATGGGTGACATTCGTCGGGGGTTGCGGCAAAACACCCCATGCGCAGGCTCCCCGCCAGCTTCGTCACTACCTCGCGCAAGATCGGCAAATCCGTCGCCCAGCTTTCTTTGGTGAAGGTCGGGGTGTCCGCGCGGCGCTCGCGGCTTACGTAGGCATAGGTGGCAGACTCCCACTCACGCTCTGGCCACAAACTGCGGGCTGCGTACACATACAGTGGCAACTGCAACGCTGTTCCTCCGGCAAAGCGGCCACGAAACGCCTTGCCGGTTTTGTAGTCCACAATACGAGCGTGCCGCTGGTCCGCCGTAAGGTCGATACGATCAATGCGGCCACGCAATGCAATCTCCACACCGTCATTGAGGGAGAAGCGGACCGGTCCGTTAGGAAAGAGTGGAGAGGCATCCTCAGCCTCTGGAGCGGACGTCTCCACGCCGAACTGCACCTCAAACGCAGCAGGAAGAAAAACTTCATCGCTCTCGTACTCGCGTTCCAAGAAGGCAAAGAGTCGCTCAAGTAAACGCTCTTGCTCAAGTTCCCAAAGGAGCGAGAAGCCGGTGGCATTGAGGAGAGCAAAACGTTGGCATTGTTCCTGGGTCACCTGCTGAAGCAAGGTGCGCACTGCCGACTTTTCAGCTCGTGCTAGCGGCATCCATCCGGCAGCACTCGCACGAGTAAAGAAGTCTTGCAGAATGTCGTGGAGCAAGGCACCGCGCTCCCGAGGCCGCAGAGTCAGAATCAGTTCGGGGTCATCGGCTTCGCTCAATCCGAGCAGCGATTGTAAGAAATAACGAAATGGGCAACGAGCGTAGGTTTCGAGGGCGCTCGCCGAAAGGCGCAGTCCACGAGGAAAGAGCGCATGGCGTACTTGGGCTCGGACCGCCTCGTCCTCAAGCATGCCCTCAAACGGCGTCAACCGCTCGCCATTCCAGCGTGCGCTCACTGCCTGAAATGCCGAGGAGAAAAACGGTGCGACGACCGGCAAATAACCGAGCGGGGTCGGGTCGCCCGACGCCAAAGCATGGCCGGCACTCAAGAGATGATATTCGATGGGATCAACGGCGTCGCTCAACGGACCTAAGGCCACAGGTAAGAATGACGCCCGATGCTCCCAGGTGCGCAATTCTGCGAACGATGCTGATTCATTGCTCATCGCTTCAATTGCCCGCAGCAAATAAAACGAGGGCGTGCGAGCAAGGCTGCCACCGTGCTCGGCACGGGGATAGGACAGGACAAGCCATTCGCGGGCACTATGGACGGCGAGCGCAAATAACACGTGCTCTGCTTCACTCAAGCCGCGCCGTTGTCGCAATTCCACAGAGAGGAATTCTGCCAGATACTGACGCTCTTCATCCAAGAGCAACGGGTCCTGACGAGTGAGTCGCGGGAACACGCCGTCGCTCAATCCAGGAACGATAGCCACGCGAAATTGCAGACCGCGAGCGGCCAGGAGATCGCCGATGAAGACTCCGTCTCGATCCATGCTTCCCACCGGTACAGTGGCGGCAGTCAAGGCGGCGGTGGCGCCTTTCATCCATTCCGCCAGAGAGACTGGCCCACTCACCAGATCAAGATCGGCTAAGCTGGAGAGGACGTCGTCAACTCGATTTGTCTCTGCTGTGGGCGAAGCATAGCGGCGCAGCACATCCATCATGAACTGTGCCCAGTCTCGCCACGAATCGACGGTAGGGCGGTGCTCGCTTGCTGCCAAGAAGCCGTCCATAAAAACGCAAAACGCCTGGAGCGCAGGCTGATCACGTGGTCCTTCGCGCTCAATTTCCTCCTCGGTCGGTTGCTCGTGGAGGAGACGGCTGAGACGGTCGCGCCACACCGTTGCGCCTTTGACAATCCCCGCCTGCACGGAAAACGTTTCCCACGAGGCCGAGCGTGCCGCCTCGGCAAGTGTACCCAACAATGACGCGAAAGGCGGTTCGGCAACACCGAGAAACTCAAAGACTCGTGCCCTGGCGTAGTCTTCCAAGAGCACGTGGCCGAGCAGCACGAGTTGCTTCCCAGCCACGGTTTGCAAGAGCGGCAATCCACCATGAAGAAAACAAGGAATGCCGAGACTCACCAATGTTTCTGCAAGCAGGTGGCCATAGGTTCCCGAGTCACGCAGCAAGACGCCGATGTCGTGGAACTGCACTCCATGCCTACGCACGAACTCCAGTATGGCGCGGCCAATCTCGCGGGCCTCCTGCTGTTCCCCAGGAGCGGCAAGAATCAGCACCGACGAGTCGGCTTTGGTGGCTGGCCGGACATGCGTCACCCCACGTTCCTCAAAAATCCGTGCCTGAAGTCGCACGAGATTACTCTCATGCTCAGAAGCTGCCACCAGCGGAATCCGCTGGAATCCCAAACTGGTGAACCAAGTGAGCGTGGGCAAGGCATGCACGTAGGCTTCACCAGCACGCCACGGAAAGAAGACTAACGCGTCGCGGAGGTGAGTTGCCGCAGAGATCAATTGCCGTTGGAGCGGCGTGAAGTCATAAAAGCCGTAGATAAAGAGCGGCGTACCTTGAGGCTCACCTACCAACTGCGCAGCCGCACGCTTCATCAAGATGGCATCGTCGTACAATTGGCGTTCCGCAAGGAAGGCAAGATACTGCTCGTACAAGACCGCGAGGCTGGTCAATTTGCGGCGCGCTCCTACGGCCTGCGGGGCTTGGGTGAGAAAATCGCGCAGACGTGTGGGTGCCACGTCAGCGTGGAACAAGTCGGTGAGCGTCGCCAACAACGTGCGTGGAAACCCTGGGAGTGAGGCCAGGGGAGCAAAGTAGTTTTCCTGTTGAGCTTCTTCGAGAAGCTGCTTGACCAACAAAGGAGCTGCCAGCAGCGGCAATGGTCGTGCGCCCTCCTGCAAGAGCACATCCTCCGCCGCCTCGCGTGCGAAATCCGTCAGCGTACACACGCGTACCGCGAAGTGCCCCGGCCCAGCCCACGCAATCTCGCGCCGCAATCGCACGGCAAGTGGTGCGCTGGGAGCGATCACTGTCACCGGCACCAGCGGGTCCACGTCTTTCACCGTCTGTACCGCAGTCACCAGCGCTTGTTGCAGGACCGCGAAGGAATCGCTGACAAACAGACGCTGTTGAGGCATGCGTCCTGCCTAGGGGCTTTCTCCGCACTTTGCAAGTGGTAGGGGCGGTTCGCGAACCGCCCCTACTTACGACGCAACGGGATTATTTTCATCCTCCGCCCAACGCAGCGGGTTGTTGGCGATATAGTGGCAGATGGCATTGAGGTCGTCTTCGTTGCGGATGATGTGTTCGTAGTAATTGCGTTGCCAGAGCGGCATGCCAGGAGTGTGGCGAAGAAGATTGAGGCGTTTGGTGGAAACGGTTTTGAAGGCCCCGATCAATCGGCCTAACGGTTTCTCTCTCGTTTGGATTGTAGGGGCGATTCGCGAACCGCCCCTACCGGCGTCGGCAATGAATAAGATTCCGTGGAAATGGTTGGGCATCACGACCCAAACATCAATTTCCACCTGCGGATACTGGGTGGGCAACCATTGCCAACATTCGGCCACCATTGTTCCTGCCTCGTTCAACCGCATTTCTCCATTCACCACCTCGCCGAACAGGCATTCCCGATGCTGGGTGCAAATCGTAATGAAATACCCGCCAGCGGCAGTGTAATCATATCCCGGTAAACGAATCGACCGACGATGATGTATATGGGGGCCGTAGGTCATCGTCCTCTCGTTGGCTGGTGTAGGGGCGAGGTTCCCTCGCCCTGCCGGGCGGGGTCATCCCATTCCGTGGGCGTGGAGACCCACCCCTACCATTCAAATTATTGCACCTCCGACGGCAGACACAGCTCATCGACCCGCACTGCCTCCACCAATTCCGGCAGGAACTCGTTGTTCACGCGAATCTCTGTCACCGGCTGGTACTTCGCCTGCACGGAGCAGAAACTCGTCACCCCCTGCACCCCGCCACACGTGGCTTCGTTCTGACACACGCCGCCGACATTGCTCGGCGCATTTTCTGTACACACCGACCCTTTCACCTGCCGTACTCGGTAACACAGCAGGTCTTGAGTCGGGTCCTTCATGCCCTGCCCGTTGAGGTCCACCGGCGTACACAACCGCGTGGGGCGCTTCACGTCATAGGTCTTGGGCTGACCGAACTGATCCACCGCTGACAGCCGCAACCCTTTCGGGAATTTCGCGGTCTTCGGTGTCACCCGCACCCGCGAACAGGCGTAGCGATCCACATTGTTTAGCCCCGGCTGTCCGACCGGCTGGGTGAGACTCTTAGCCGAGGGTACCAACAAACGATCAATCTTGATCGTATCCACCGTCAACGGGTGCTGCGCATCGTGCAGAGCGTTGACGATCTTGAGTCTGCTCTGTTTGGGTGGCTTAGCCTGGGCTTCGCACAAATTGGTGACCTGCGTCGTACCGCCACAGTCCTCTTCCGCGCGACAGCCCTCCCCAGCATGTCGTGGTGCGGTCGCCGCGCAAATGCCTTTGGTCAGGTTGATGCGAAAGCTACGCAGATGGGTGTCGGGATCGTTGAGAGCCGCACCTTCGACTGCCGCCGGGTTGCAGAGGTTGAGGGGCCGGCGCAGATCGAACAGGCGTTCTTCGGTCGGTGAGAAACGATCCACCAGCGAGAGCCGCAACCCGCGCGGGAAGCGGTTGGGAATGCAATAATCGGTGGCTTCTTCGTCGCCGTCATCGTCTTCCTCGACGCCGCCGCAATCCACTTCGGACTCGCACGCGCCACCGACGTTCATCGGCGCATCGGCGGCGCAAATATCGCCTGTGGTCGAGCGAGTGCGGTAGCAGAGGAAGGGATCGAGCGGCACCTCCGGCGTGCGCACCGTCGCCACCGCTGTGGCGGTCAACGCAGTGTCCGTCAGCGACGAGACTTTCACCGTCACCGTGCCGACGCCTTCCGCCGTCAACTGCGCGTTCATGAGAATGCCGCCGCTGCTGAGTCCCGGCAGACGGAAGGTATCGATCCTCTGCGTAGGCTGACGGTCGAGCCCGTTGAGCACCGCCGTCACCGGACCGGTCGTCCCCATGATTTCCGCCTTGTACGCATCTTCCTCGTTACCGACATTATTGACTTGCAACAGGAACGAGGCCGTGCCAGGAATCGGCACCACCACCAAGGTCGGGTTAAACGCAGCGGACAGGCCCTTGCTCGCGCCGATGAGAACTGTCGCCGTGTCGTGATCCTGCACGACGGCATTGGTTTGCGACGTTGCCGCGCCGATCAATTCGAGACTGCCGGGGAGGGCAAAACTGGTCGCGCCCAGGGTAATCGCCACCGTTTGCATCGCGCCTGAAGCCAAGGTGACCGCCGGTGTTTCCAAGACGGCATCCACGGCAGCAGGACCGCCCAGCGCCAAGGCAAAGGTGTCGGTATCGAGGCCGGTGTTCTTCACCGTCATCTGAAAGACACTGCCGGGACCACCGGTCGGAGGATTGAGTTGGACATCCACCCCCAGCCCGAGCACCGCCACCACACCGGCGGCAGCGTCCTGTACTGCGGCCTCTTGTTGCGAGACCGCCTGGACGGTAAACGGATGGTCGCCGACGGTCGTGCCCGGTGGTGGCGTCACGGTCAGGAGTACGTCGCGATAATTGCCCAGTCCGGGCAGTAACGTCACCTGAGATTCCCCGAAGGCCCCCGTGAAGCCGGGCGGGAAAGCGCCGGACAGGGTGTACGCATCTTCCTCGTCGCCGACGTTTGTCACGCGGACCACATAGGTTGCGGGCGTCCCCTGGCCGCCCGTGGCGGTGGTCGGCGTCAGGGTCACATCGACCGCGAGATCGTCGAGAGAGACGGTTCCAGGCGGGTCGCCAGCACCACCGGCACCGCCGGCAATGACGAGTTCACCATCTACCGTATCCATGCCACCAGCAGCCAATTGTGCCTGGACGCTGAAGACGCGCGTGCCTTCCGCTGTTCCCGCCGGCACGGTAACAGAGAGCGGAACACTCGCCGTCTGCCCGGCTGGGACATTCACTGACGTATCCAGAGAGACCTCCAGTCCCTCCAACCCAATCGTGCTCAAATTGAAGGTCTGGTTTGTGGAAAACGGATTCGTCAGCAGCACGCCATACGCCGCCTGCGCCCCGCGCTCGACCGTGCGCGAGGTCGGGTCGAGGTCGATGATGTGGGCGGCAGCTATCGTAACGGACAGGAGGTTGATCGTCGTCACAATCGGATCACTGCCTAGAGGACTCAGGGTAACAACCAACTCTGCCCCTAGACTCAGTGCGCGGCTTTCCCCCGCTGCGAGATTGGGAACTACTCCGGACAGCTCGAAACTTGCCGTAGGAGGTCCACTCAAGGGAACGGAGGCATCCCAACGCACCAGGGAAGAGGTCGCTTCTTCCGCTGCTGGGAGGATACTTGCCGGATCGACCGCATAGCCACTCGTTGGCAGCAAATGGCGTAGCTCGATCTTCATGGCTGGCTGATTGACAACTACTTCCTCAACCTTGGCGGCGAAGAAATTATTGACGAAATTCGGCGTATTCACGTTCGTGATATTGAAAGAACGGCCAATCAGTCCTGCACGTAACACCTGGGCTTGGAGGCTCTGATCGAATCCGTTGGTCTCTAATGCGGCAAGCGTCGCTTCCGGATCGAAGTTGAGGAGATCGGCATCCGAAACGCTGCTCGCAGGATCGCCATATTGCGACTGCGACGGTAGATCGCTCGGGTTAATGAGGAGATTCACGAACGCCTGCTTACGAATCACCGCTTGCGCAGTGAGATCGACTTCCTGCTGCCACACCGTGTTCAGGATGGTATTAGGAGGATTAGCGCTTCGAGTTTGACCAGGGAGGACGTTAGCATCTGACGTTGGCGCGTCAGAATCTTCATCGGTTAGAAGAATAAGGTTCTTCCGTGCGTCGGGGCGGAATTGTAGGCTCCCAATCCCTCCAGTGATCGTCGCTGTCTCTCCAAGCACCATGCGAATTGCTTCTAATCCAGCCTCATCGCCGCCTCCACATGTGAGGTTATCAAAAGCAGCGTGAACAACTGTAATGTTACGGGCGAAGTTAAGCACGAGGCATGGAGTCCCCCCAAACGTAACGATGGCGAACCGAGCATCTATCCCTGCGCCTGCCACATTAGCGATAAAGCTGTTCAACCCTTGCCGAACGGCGGCAATGTCGTCGGACATAGAGCCGCTATTATCAAGTATGAAAACAAAGTCCGCCTTAATAGAGGACTGAGGCTGTACTCGATAAAGGAGGGATTGAGTACCTCCCGTTCCGCTCGTCCCATCAAGGACATACAGCTCATTGGTCGTCGGATAGAACGACATTCCGTGGATACGAGTAAAGCCAGTCGCCAAGGGATTGCTTTGCCCGTTGATGGGATTCAGGCTGTCAACACGGCTTCCACCTGCACTATCCTGTATGCCAACAAACAGTCTTCCCGAAGAAACCGAGTCGACCACAAGGTCTTTAATTTCCCCGCTTACTGTGCCAATCAGCCGATCTTTTCGATTGAAGGGTGAAAGAGTCAACTCACGCACGTCTCGACCGATTGCATAATAGAGCCGCTCTGCAACCGGATCGAAAGCCATCGCGCGTATGGTCTGACCTGCTGAAGGAGGAGGTGTATCAGCAAAACGACCGATCACAGAAAGCTCGGAAATGCCGACGGATGAGATGGTATCCTGCGTGACCGTGAATCGCACCCGCCGTACCCCGGAAACGCTGGGTACAACAACAGAAGTCGTGAACGTCGCTAGGGAAAGCGAAACAGTCCCACTGTCGAACAAAAGCGTTCCATCAGCTGCGAAAAGTTGAAAGAAGCCAGAAAAAATACGATAGGAGCTGTCTCCAACGATCTGTAATTCTTTGATGCTCGCGTCTCTGGGAAGGACGATTTCATAGAAGGGGGTCCCACCGCGGTTGACCGCATCGCCGCTCTGCGACAACCATTTGGTGCTCAGGTTTCCATCGACCGCTCGTCCTGGCGCGAATGCGGGACCATAAGTACTGCTGACATTAAAACTGCCCCCTGATACTCGTGCGACATTCTCCTCGCCAACGTCAAACACGTGCGAGAAGCCTCCGTCGAGAAGGCCGATCACTGTCAATTCTTTAATGCCGACAGATCCGAGAACATCTTGAGTGACCATGAATCGCACGCGACGTACCCCAGGTATCGACGAAAGCGAAACCACAGCACTGTAGGAGGGTGAGGTTAATGAAACCGTGCGACTATTGAGCAGAGTACCGTCAGCCGCAAACACTTGGAAGACTCCGGCGGAAATGCGATAGGAGCTGTCTCCAACGATCTGCAATTCTGTGACGGTCGCGTCTCTCGGTAACTCGACTTCGTAGAAAGGAGACATGCCAAGGTTGACCGCATCGCCACTCTGCGACAGCCATTTGGTGCTGGGATTCCCATCAATTGCCAGTTCCGGCACGAATGCGGAACCATAGGTGCTGCTGACATTAAGACTGACACCCGGCAATCTCGCTAAGTTTTCGTCGAGAGAATATTCCTCGATATGAGGAGTGCCATCTGGTTTGTTCCCCCCAACAAAGACCTGTTTGTTCACGGCATTGTACGCAAGCGGTAAGCCAGATCCGGCAAGCGGCACTTCAGGCAGGAACAAGGTACTGGCGCTGCCGTCTACTGGTGTCTTCCGGATGCCACCAGTTCTTTCGGCTGTGACAAGTGCACTATCGTCAAATGCGATCCCGTCTCCATCGCCGACGAGAGGACCAAAATCTTCCAATGACACAGGTGCTCCAGTAAACGAAGCAGGGTCGAACCGTTTGATGCGCAGACCGGCAGTAGACAGATTTCCCATGTACATCCGGCCTTGATAATCGGCGGTCATGCGGGCGAGTTCAGGTCCGGTGTGGGTCGCAACCAGCGTAAACGGCGCGCCATCGACGGTCGCTGGACCGTCCTGCGTTTGCGGAGGGTCGCCGGGAGTCGTTCCAGTAAAGTCTTGCTCTCGCTTTACCTCGATAATGGTTTTTGCCGTTGGATTCCCCGGCGCGAGGAGCGACGGCTCTGCGCGGACGGTTGCTGATACCGGCAAGCCAACAAAGAAAGGTGCGCGACCGTTACGGCCGGGCAATGCAGTCTGGTCCGTAGCGAGTAGAGAAACACGAAGCGCAAACAGCCCATTCGCTAGACCTGTTGTCGAGACCTGACCGAGATCGACATCGAGCGGCCCCGCCCCAGGTTCGAGGTCAATCGGAATGTTAGGCAACGTAGCAATGACGGCATCGACTGCATTCAGCACTTCGAGCCGCGCAAGGATCGACCGCACCGCGTTGGCTCTATTCTGGATACGCGCGCTCAGGGCAATGGACTCTCCGGCATCCACTGCATTCGGATTCGCACTGACGCTGACCACATCGGCCACGGCTGGACGCACGGCGACATGGGCATAAGCGACCTGGGAGGCGGTGCCTGCGGTTGCCGTCACCGCTAACGCAAAAATCTGCGTAGACGTGAGTGTCTGACTCAGAGTGAGCGGAACAGTGCGCACTTCGCTGGGGGCGATTGAGACCTGGGTCTCGTCGAGCGACGCTGTAACGCCGCCTGGCAATGCACCCACCGCAAGCGATATGTTGAGAGTCTGGTCGCCTTGGTTCTCCAGCCGCATGTCGAACGTTTGCCCTTGACCTGGTTCTAAAGTCACGCTGGCCGGTGAGAGGGACAACGCTAGCGACTGGCTGAGCAGAAAGACGGCGCAGATGTCGGCGAACAAGGGTTCGAGCAGCGGCGTTATCCCGGCAAGATTACAACTCGCCGCTTCCGCGCGGAGCGCATCGACCTGCGGCACGAACTGCGCCAGCGATGGCGTCGCTTCCAGCACGGCTCTGAGATTATCGAGTTGTAGTTGGGCGCGAGCGCACAGGGCGGTGTCGGTCGGGTTGGCATGCCATTGCGCCAAGGTGTCGCTGAGTTGCGAGAGTACGCTGGCGAGCTGGGTGTGGTCGGCGTCGGCGGCTTTGGCGGCGGCTTGTTCGACGGCGACCACCGCTGCGGAACGGATGCTGAGTTGAATGGTGGTGGATTGGGTATCGTTGAGCGCAACGGCGCCGGCGATGGTTGCCGTAATCGTCGTGGTCAGCGTGGAGTTGAGCGCCGCGCTGTTGCTGACATTGAGCGTCAACGGAAATGTCTGGGTCTCGCCTTGCGCGAGGGAGACGTTGGCCGGTAAACCGTTGAGCGTAACACCGGTGGGCAGGTCGGCGCTGAGGGTGGCATTCTCCGCTACGTTACCAGCGGCGGTGATGGTCAGTTCAACCGGCACACTACTGCCTGGGCTGGCGCTGGTAAACGCAGGATCAGGTGTCAACGTGACGCCATGCACATCCGGCGTCACGAAGGTTTCGCTGTCCGTAGCGGATGTGCCCGTACCTGTCACCGTCACGGAAAACGGTACACTCGTCCCCGGCGCGCCAATGCTATTGATCGGGCGCAAACAGATGCCCACCTCCGCCGTCTGCCCTGGCGGGACGGTGATTTCCGATACACTGCTCTGAATCTCATAGCCCGCCGGCGGAGGCGGGAGCGTGATGTGGAACGTATCGGTTGTCGGGCCGGTGTTTTGGATTTGCACACGATAGACGGAGGGAAGCTGTTGAGCATCAAATGGAAACTCAGGATTATTGAGAGGGAACGTAAAAAGTTCGTCCCATATTATTTGGGTTACAACCCCAGGCGTTGAGCCAAAAGAGGAAGGAGGAAATTCAGGGAATTCCAGTAGGAATGGTAAAAGAGGAGGGTCAACTTGACGAGCAATAAGGCTCAGTGCAATTAAGCCAGCACCAATAAAAAGCTTCCCTAGATCACTATTAAGTTTCCCTGCAGTCTTGAACAAATCGTCGAAAGTTGCGGCAAATTCATCATTCTTGATAATCTTCAGGATGTCTCTGAGCTTGCTAGTAGCACTTTGGTTGCTCCTGACAGCTTGGAGAATACGGCGTAGAGCCTCCAAATAACGGGCGACAACTCCCAAAAAATAGCGAACCAGAGGACGAATAAATCCAGCAACAATGACTGAATTACGTAGGCCTTGAATCGCCAAGATCGCATACTCGATAAGACCACCCGTCCCGTCGCTTAACCTATCAACAACATATCCTGTAATTGGATCTATTTCGAACCATCCTATAGTGGGAACGCCATTAATTGTCACTTCTTCATCTGGGATCAGAACTTCGACTCCCCGGTCCACTGCCGCTGCTATTCGAATCTTTGCTTCTTGTCGGATACTAAGCGTATCTATCAGGTGGAAAGTGGATTTAGTAATAAGCTTAAATTGACCACCTTGATCTCTCGTTTTTTCAAAAACGTCAACAACCGTGCTTGGGTTTACTTCTTGAGAGGCCAGAAGATCAACGACCCGCCTTTCTATTGTATTATCAACAAACCCGCGAGCGAATTCGTGAGATCGTTTCACTTCTTGCTGCTGCCCAGGTTTCGCAACAATGGTGGCACGATTAGAGACAATATCGAATGAAAGTACAGAGGTTGAGCTCCCATGATCCTCAACATTAAAGACTTTACTCAATACTACTCTAGGCATCCCGGAATATGCTCGTGTAGATAATAGATGCGCCAAAGGCGCACTAAATGAGTCGGAAAGCAAGAAGAAGAGGGAATTCGCTAAGCTTGTAACTGCAACATTTGCCGTCCTCCCGAACGAGATCGCTTGTTCCGCAATTCTAGCCGCTTCAGATTCCGGAGTTGACTCATTTAATTGGTCAAGAAGGGAAGATAAATTTTCCGCTTCTCCTACTTGAGGCTCAAGAATGCTGAGAAGAAATTCAATAGCAGACGGATCTTGAATGGAAGGCTGGACAGAAAGTGTCACAATATCAGCGCCAGTAATAGCCGGCCGCTCTACTTCTTCACTCCCGATGTTAATAGCAGCCGTGCCACCATTCTGCCGCACGACATAGCCGACACGATCGACTAAGGCGCGTTCGTGGGTCTCGACTTTTCCGTCCGGACTCTTCACGTCTATTTCCAGGAATAGACCGGTCAGGGCCGTTGAGAACGCGGAGAAGGCACCAAATACTTCCTGGAAATCGGTTCCACGGATGATTTCATCGTCTTCGATGTTCCCGTCATTTTCCCCTACGAGAATGTAGGGCGAGTAGGTATGGGTAATGGTCACGTCGAAGTAGTTCTCCGAATTGACGAAGTGGCCAATGGATAGCGGTCGGCCCACCAGAGCAGCGGTAATAAATTCGTGATTAAGTACGGTCTCGAACGGGCTGCCACTCAGCGCGGTAGTGAGCGCGGAAAAGAGATTGTGGTGTTCCGCCTTCAACCGTACCGTGACTTTGTGGCGTAAGGTGTCCGGCACTTCGGTGAAGTCATCTTGTTTGCTGGTGAAGGTCTGACCGAGGGACGCATCGGGGAAGGTCGGGTCGGCAGGGGTGAAGCTGTCGCCGTATTCCACCCAATAATGTTCTTTGGCGTCGGCGAGCAGTTTAGGGTCGTTGGCCGGGTCGGCTTTGAGGGCATCGGCGGGCGGACAGCCAACAATACGCAACACCAGCGGGAACATGGAGAGAATGACCTCCTGCGCTTCGGCGGTAGCTAACGTGCCTTTGACGTAGCGGGCTTTGATGCTGGAGGCGCGTAGCAGGGCAATCATCAGGCTGGCTTGATCGAGCGCGTTACCAGCTTTGCTCCACAATGTTCCGCGTGCGCCACGTAACGAGCCTTGATAGGCTTCGTAGCCGATCTCCTCGCGCATGAAGGCGAAGATTTGCGCGGGGTCGTGGTTCAGTTCGGCGGCTTTGTTGATGATGAAGGTGTCGGTAAGGTCGGTTTCGGGTGTCGAGGCGAGGTTGGGGTCGAGAGCTTGGCCGTACACTGGACGAGGGCCAAACTGCAAGTCAAAAGTCAAAGTCCAAAAGTCAAAAGTTAAAGAACCTGCGTCAGAAATGCGAATCTTGAGGTCAAACGTCTTGGGTACGCCGAGGGCGGCAGGATGCAGGCTCTGGAAGGCGAAGCAGAAGACAAGAAGGCGGCACAGGGTTTTGTAGGCGGCGGTTGAGGTGAAGGTCATGGGAGCAAATTCCTTCCTTGTGGCCAATGTTCATTG
>SYOC01000179.1 GCA_005804965.1 Pseudomonadota bacterium | reverse complement strand
TTTCCCATCCATAGGAAACGGCGAGCGCGGCCCAAAACTGACGATTTGCTCGTGCCATGTTGCAGCAAATGCATCAAGATCGAGCGCATTGGCTGCCTTGCTCGCTTGCTCGTATGCGGCCTTGAGATCAGTGAGATCGTCGCTGCGAGCAGCTAATGGAGCCACGAGAACCGCGACTATGGCAACCGTGAACATCGTTTGTCGGTACATCATAAAACCCTCTCTTTCTTTCCTTTGAAAACTTGCGGGAGCGGAGCGTCTTGCTGGACGCCCCACAACTTCTTACGGAATAAAATTCAGCTCTTCCGGCAATGGTCCAGAGATCGGGACCTCGAACAACGTTCCGGCTCCATCTGGGTCGATGACGCTCGTGCCGTTCGACGCGAAGAACTCGGCGATCTGCTCGCGTGCCCCTGCCCCGATATCACCCAGAGCTGGCACCAGCAGCGACGAGATCGAATTAAAGAGCAGGAAAGCATGCGGGTCTTTGGGCACTTCGACTCCTGTGGGATTCCGTGTCACGTCAGCAAACGCGAGATCATTGCGATAATACGTGGCCCGGTCGGCTAGATCGCCAGCGCGTATCAGTGCTGTCGCCGTAGGATTGGGGACAGTCTTATCCCCTTTAGCAAATTGGACGATGATTTCCTTTGGCGACATGCCCACAAGCGGAGCTTTACGCAGATGAGGAGCATGGGCGACAGGATTGCCGGCCTGCGTAACCCATTCGCTCCACTCAAAGACTTGTTGAATTCCGAGCGCTCCCGCCACGGCATTGCTGACCGGCGGTTGATCGCGCAGCGGCATATTTTCGTCAAAGACCACACCGCCAACGTTGATCAACGACGGCACCCGCGCAGCAAGCGAGGCTCCCACAGCCGGACGAGAAACTGGCGAAAGACGAGCAACTTCGACGTTCGCTCCACCCGGCACATTCGGCACCCCGGCAGAGACGCTGGGTTCTACGGCCAAGAAGATCGTCCCTTGGATGCCACCCATCGACTGCCCAAAATAATAAATGTGCGCGGGATCGAGGTCCGCTACGGTGTCGCCGTCAACATCCATGCCGACTTCGATCTCGCGGACCAATTGCATCCAGTCAACCACCGTCTGCCGCGCCCCATCGCGGTTGCTCGCAATCGCTCGCGGTGACACTGCGTTAATGCCTTCATCCGCCGCGATCGTACCGTCGCCATTCTGGTCGATGCCGCGCCCGCCGGCAGGAAAAGTCACAGGAGACCCACTCGTCGGCGTCATCGTCAGCGTTCCTAACGGACCGTTGCCATGCCCCACAGCGTTGATACCGATGGTGGCGATGCCACGTTCGGCTAGCTCTGCGGCAAAAAGGAACACCCGGAGGTCTTTACTCCCCGTCGCCCCATGCCCAAAAATCGCCACCGGCCAGCCATTCGCTGGTGGGGTGCCGGACGGCAACACAAGGTTAAAATAGATTTCATTCTCGCTCTGAACGACAGGCTCACCGGTCAGAGTTCCCACTGGTGGAATGACTCTTCCTGCATCCTCATAATTTGGGGACGTGTATTTGCCGTAGGCAATCGTGCTGACCGCGCCGGGGATCGCCCACAGCGCCGCCAGCATCAGGGCAAGCGAAGTCGGGGTAAATGTCGGAGCTGTGCCGGTTTGCCGACTCAACGCCAGGCTACTCACACCGCTAAGCGCGAAGACCGTCCGTGCTCCTCCAGGTCCCAACAAGAAGTCAGCAGACGCAGGTGTGTCCGCCTTGATCTGATCGCGGATCTTTTCCAGCACGGCGGTTGCACTCTGGGTGGTGAAGACACTCATCCCGACAATCCCCCGACGAGGCAGCTTGGCCACACGTGCGGCAGCTAGCCCATCGCGCAACTCGCGCCAGTAGCCAATGGCTCCGGTCGTATGCAAGTGATTACGGAAATGCTCGAAACTCCCGGCACGAACCTGTTGCCCGGCAGTATCGCGGACCCCACGTGTGACGATCAGGGCATAGCGGGTGTGTTGCTCCAGCAACTCATCCGACTCGACATAGAGAATGTTGGCATCCGGGTCCCAGACAACCTGGTTGATCCCGATTCGCTGCCCGCCAGGAGATCCTCCAGGTAAGGTACTGCCAATGCGGACCAACAGGACGGTCTCACTCGTCACACTGTCCACGTCGATGGGACCGCTGAACGGGATGGACAAACGGGGCTGGAGATTGAAACCGTCCAGGGTGTTGAGGACGGCGATATTTTGGCAGTCGGTGACACGCACCGTGCAATCAGGAGTAGGCAGACTGACACGTAGGCTGGTGTTATGGCTCGCATCTGCCACGGTGAAAAGATTACTGGGAAACGGCCCTCCGGTCGGGCTGCTCGCGTCGAACAGCACCTGCACATCGCCCCAAGCACAGGCGAAGAAGGGCAGCAGCACCAAGGTGAGGGCACCGAACCAGGGGAAATATCGGAGCTGTCGCTTTCGATGGTGATTTTTCCTGTCCATGATCGTTCTCCTTTGTGTTTCGCTCAACAGGTCATGACCGTCTCGATTTTTTCCCACCTCAACAGGGTCTCGCGACAAGCAAATGGCACCACCTCCTTTCTTCGCCACTCGCCGGTGCGGCGAGTGACGGGCAAAGCGTAAGAAAGTGTGCAAAAGAATGCTTGATGAAGCGGTGATGAGGTTGTGATGATTCGGTGATGAGGAGCGAAAGCGAGGAAATTCTCGGCTCGGGGCTTGACTGCGAGCGAGGAAAAGCCGCATGTTGCGGCATCAATATGCGTCAGGCCAGGGGAAGCATTGGCCTGAGGGGGGGACATGAATCAGGCGGCTCGAACCCGCGTGTGTGCGCCAGCTTCCTTGAAAGAACTGTACCGCCATAATTGGCGACCGAACCTCAAAATTCCACTGTTCTATGGACTGCTGGGCCTCGCTGGTTATCTCGCGTGGGTCACGCCTTCGCCTTGGGTCCGTTGGTCAATGTATGTCGGCATGGGTTATTTGTGGATGAGCATCGTTACTTTTATGCACGACTGCACACACGACGTACTCTTCAAAGCCCGCTGGAAGAACTGGGCGTTTGGCATTTTTTCGATGATTCCTCTGCTGGTGACGTTCATCTCGTTCAAAGAGGATCATCTGGAGCATCACCGTTACAACCGCAGCCCTCAAGATCCCGACGCCTTCACCATGGGCCAGCGTGGCGTGCTCGACTTCCTCCTTTTCTATGCCTACATCGTGGTTGGCGGCATTCTCACGATCCTGCAATTCACTGTGATCTATCCTCTCCAGAAGTTTGATCGCCGCCAATGGCTCATTCACAGCTCTGAAGTGCTTTTGCGCATCGTCGTTCTTGGCGGGCTGATCGTGTGGGCTTCGAGACAAGGGGTGCTCGCTCCGCTGCTTCAGCTCTGGCTGGTTCCGGCCTATATTTTCTCGCTCTTGAATAGCGTCCGCTTTATCGGCGAGCACTATGAGACGCCGTGGGATGCCGGGCAGATGCTAGGCACGCGGACGATCATCAGTAATCAAACCAACAGCTTCTTCTGGAATAACATCAACTACCACATCGGCCATCACATTTACCCGGGCGTGCCTTGGTACAATTTGCAGAAACTGCACGCCGCTTTACAGTCCGAGATCGCGCGGACTGGCGCAGTGGTCGACGCTGGTTATTGGGGGGTGTTTTTCAAGGCGTGCCGAAGAGGGCCGGAATCAATGCAGAGGAATGCGGACCGCACCGCCGGACAAACCAGCAGTGGCAGTCACTAGCGTCTACCATGTCAGCGCGACTTCATGGACAGAGAAATCCGCTTCCGCGCCAGATCGACTTCCATCACCGTCACCATCACCTTCTGCTGCACCTTCACGACTTCGTTTGGGTCCTTCACAAAGCGATCCGCGAGCTGGCTGATGTGGACCAGTCCGTCTTGATGCACCCCAATATCGACGAAGGCACCGAAGGCAGTGACGTTGGTCACAATGCCAGGGAGCTTCATGCCCGGCTTGACGTCTTCGATCTTCTCGACGCCTTCGGCAAAACGCACGATCTCGAACTGCGCACGCGGGTCGCGCCCCGGCTTGGCTAGCTCGGTGAGAATGTCGTTCAATGTGGGAAGCCCCACCTGCTCAGTCACATATTTTTTCGGGTCAACCCGTTTACGGGGTCGTTCGTCTCGGAGCAGGTCCGTCACTGCACTGCCAACATCGCGTGCCATCGTCTCAACCAGCGCGTAGCGTTCAGGATGCACCGCACTAGCATCAAGCAGGTTGTCGCCTTCGCGAATACGGAGAAACCCGGCAGCCTGCTCGAATGCTTTGGGGCCGAGACGGGGGACCTTCAGCAATCGTGCCCGCGAGGGAAACGGCCCGTTGGCATTGCGATATTCCACGATGTTGCGTGCCAACTGCGGCCCCAGCCCGGAAACGTAGGTCAATAACTGTTGGCTGGCGGTGTTCACCTCGACTCCAACGCTGTTCACACAACTCATGACTACGTCATCAAGTCGGTGCTTCAGCGCACTCTGGTCCACGTCATGCTGATACTGCCCAACACCAATCGACTTCGGATCAAGCTTCACCAACTCGGCCAGCGGGTCCATTAGTCGCCGTCCAATTGACACCGCACCACGCACAGTCACGTCGTGGTCAGGGAATTCCTCGCGCGCGACCTCCGAGGCCGAGTAAATCGACGCGCCGCTCTCATTGACCATGACAATCGGAAGAGAACGCGGCAGGTCCAGTTTGCGTACAAATGCTTCGGTCTCCCGCCCGGCAGTACCGTTGCCGATAGCGATGGCCTCAATCGCCAACTTCTCACACAGCGCCTTGATGCGTTCGCCAGCCTCCGTCGCTTCACGCGCACTTTGATGAGGGAAGATCGTCGTATTGCCCAGCAGCTTTCCTTGACGATCCAGACACACCACCTTGCAGCCGATACGAAACCCAGGGTCAATCGCCAACACGCTCTTTTGTCCAAGCGGCGACGCCAGCAATAATTGACGCAAATTGTCGGCAAACACCGTGATCGCGGCCTCGTCGGCGCGTTTCTTGGTCAATAACCGCACCTCGGTCTCGATAGATGGCCCCAACAATCGCTTGAAACTATCGTGTACAGCCAGCTTGACCTGCTCCGACGCAGCAGTCATCCCTCTCACGAACAAGCGCTCAAGAATGCGTAATGCCTCGAATTCCGAAACGACGACACGAAACGTCAAAAACTCTTCCTTCTCGCCACGGCGCATGGCGAGAATCCGGTGCGAGGGTGCCGTGGCCACTGACTCTTCCCAGGCAAAATAGTCAGAGAACTTCGCGCCTTCGGCCTCTTTACCTGGAATCACCTCCGACTGAAACGCACCTTTCTCCAGAAACAATGCGCGGAGTCGCGTCCGCGCGTGTACGTCTTCGCTCACCCACTCGGCCATGATGTCGCGTGTACCGGCCAGCACTTCGAGCACGGTAGGCAAATCTTTTTCTGGAGCGACATAGACTTCCGCCTCTGTCAGCGGGCGGCAATCGCCCTGCTCCCAGATACGCTGCGCCAGCGGTTCCAAGCCTTTTTCTTTGGCGATAGTCGCGCGGGTACGGCGCTTGGGCTTGTAGGGCAAATACCGGTCTTCGAGAACCGTCAGCGACTCCGCCGCAAGAATTTTTGCTTTCAGTTCATCAGTCAGCTTGCCTTGATCGGCAATGGATCTCAGCACCGTCTCACGGCGCTTGTCCAACTCGGCAAGCTGC
>SYOC01000178.1 GCA_005804965.1 Pseudomonadota bacterium | reverse complement strand
TCGCTTCCTCCGCTGTCCGCTGGTGGCAGTGACCGGCACCAACGGGAAAAGTACGACGACGATGTTGCTGGGCGAGATGCTGATACGTGGCGGAGTACACACGTTTGTCGGCGGCAATTTGGGCACCCCGCTCATTGATGCGCTGGCCGAGTCTTACGCCGCTGCCGTCGCGGAAATCTCTAGTTTTCAGTTGGAATGGGTCGAGCAGTTGCATCCTCGCATAGGCATCTTCCTCAACTTGACGGAAGATCACATGGATCGGCATCGCAGTTTTGCTGTCTATGGCATGACGAAACGCGCTTTGTTAGCCCAGCAAGAGCCAACGGAGTGGGCGGTGGTCAACCGTGACGATCCTGAAGTCTGGCCGCTGGCACACGGGCTGCCTGGGCGCATCTTTTCGTTCGGTTGGCAGCCGGTTGCCGAAGGAAGCTGGATTGCTGACAACGCCCTGCACGTGCGGCGCGACGGGCGCACCACCACGTTTGCACTTGACCGTTTGCGCTTGTATGGCCGCCATAACCTGGAAAATGTCATGGCTGCAACCAGTGCGGCGCTGCTGTGGGGCGTGCCGATAGAGGCCATTGCCGCTACGCTCGCGCAGTTTAGCGGTTTGCCCCATCGTCTAGAGTTCGTCGCAGAAAAGAGAGGCGTGCGCTACTTCAATGATTCCAAGGGCACGAACGTTGGGGCCGTCGTGCAGTCGCTCGCGAGTTTTCCTGGTGCAGTCGTCCTGTTGGCTGGCGGCGTGGACAAGGGCGGTGATTATGCTCCGCTGCGTCCCTTGATTCGTGAGAAGGTCAAAGGGCTGATCGTCTTCGGTCAAGCTCGCGATCTTATTGACGCGGCCTTGGGTGGAGACACGCAGACGCGTGTTGTGGAAACGCTAGCTGAAGCCGTGACCGCAGCCGCAGCGATGGCCACCGCAGGAGATACGGTGCTGCTCTCGCCGGCATGCGCAAGTTTTGACCAGTTCGACAATTATGCGCATCGTGGCCGCGTCTTTTGTGGGTGTGTGGAGGGGTTGCCATCATGATCGAGAGAGGAGACGCCACCGTCGCGTTGAAGCGCGGTCCCATTGATGGATGGGTACTCATCGCTGTTGTGCTGTTGATCGTGATCGGGGAAGTCATGGTGTTCAACACCACCTACTTTCCCTCTGAGACACGTTTCTCTCACCCTTTTCGCTTCGTGTGGAAGCATCAGCTCGCGTTGATCCTCGGCGCTGCGGCGGCGTGGGTGATCGCTTCGTTCCCGAGCACGACCTATCGTCGCTTTGTGTATCCGCTCCTCATCGTTGCTTTCATTGGCTTGGTAATTGTCTTCGTGCCTGGGGTGACCCATGGTGGCGTGCGGCGTTGGATTGCTTTGGGGCCTTTGAATTTTCAACCTTCGGAATTGGCCAAAGGTGCGATTGCCCTCTATCTCGCGCATTCGCTAGTGCGTAAGGCCGAACGCATTTCGGACTTTATGTTCGGCGTCTTGCCGCACTTGTTGATCGTCGGCTGTGCGGTGGGCCTCATCATCTTGGAGCCGGACTTGGGCGGTGCTGCCGTCATCTCGCTGTTACTGATTGCCCTCTTATTCGTGAGCGGTGCGCAGAAAAAGCATCTGGCCTTCCTCTTCGGGTGCGGACTGGTGCTATTAGCGCTTGCGATTGCTGCGGCACCATATCGCATGCAACGGGTCACCTCGTTTTTATCCCCCGAGGAGAATCAGCAGACGACAGGCTATCAGCTTAATCAGTCGATCATTGCCATAGGAGCTGGGCAGGTGACCGGGGTCGGGTTAGGTGCGAGTCGGCAAAAGATGTCGTTTCTCCCCGAAGCCCACACCGACTTCATCTTTGCCGTCATTGGCGAAGAAACCGGGCTGATTGGGACAGCCAGTATTGTCTTCTTGTTCGTCTTCTTGGGGATACGCGGCTTACGCATTGCTGCGCATCACCCCCATCCTTTTGGGAGTTTGTTAGCCTTTGGCTGCACTTTCCTCCTTGTCGCGCAGGCTGGGCTTAATATGGCAGTTGTGATTGGTCTGTTGCCCACCAAAGGACTGCCGTTGCCGTTTATTAGCTATGGTGGTTCTGCCCTGATGATGGCGATGATCTACACCGGCGTCTTGCTCAGTCTCTCGCGAGAAGCCTGGAGAGAGAACTTGACCCGTGCCTAAAGGGAAAGCACTACGACTGCTGCTTGCCGCTGGTGGCACCGGTGGGCATCTATTTCCCGGTATTGCTGTGGCCGAGGCTGCCCAGCGCGATCTCGGGGCTGAGGTGCTCTTTGTTGGCGCTGCTAACGGGTTGGAGAGAGATGTCGTGCCGCGGCTGGGGTTTCCACTACGGCTCATTCCTGCTCAACAACTGCGTGGACGCAATTGGGTAGGGGCACTCCAAGCGTGGTGGGCGGCGTTTCGCGCCGTCGGTGTGGCGTGGCGCGTGGTGCGCACCTTCGCGCCTGATGTCATCTTCAGCATTGGCGGATACGCTGCCGGACCCACGGTCTTGGCCGGCTGGGGGCAACGGGTACCGTGTGTGCTCTTAGAGCCGAATGCTATTCCGGGCCTGACGAATCGCTGGCTCGGGCGCGTAGCGACAAAGATTTGCGTCGGCTTTCCGCAAACCGCGAACTTTTTCCCGTCACACAAAGCCGTTTATACTGGGAGCCCGGTGCGATGGCCGGCGATCTCGCCATCACCTGCGCCAGCAGCAGATGCGGCGGCGACAACTTCGACTTTATTTGTCTTCGGTGGCAGCGCTGGTGCGCGACGCTTGAATCAAACTGTACCGCAGGCGTTAGCCCTTCTTGCTGCTGCCGACCGTCCGGCACGGGTGATTCATCAGACCGGACGCGCTGAGCATGCCGACGTCGCGGCGCTGTACGAGCGACTCGGGGTGCAGGCTGAGGTGGTCGCGTTTATTGAAAATATGCGCGAGGTCTATGCGCAAGCCGACTTGGTGATTTGTCGGGCTGGCGCGATGACCATTGCCGAGCTGACCGTGTTGGGCAAGCCTTCTATTTTGGTTCCCTACCCCTACGCTGCCGACGATCACCAACGTGCGAATGCCGAGGTACTGGTGCAAGGCGGTGCTGCGCGTATGATTCTTGACGCCGAATTTACACCAGAACACGTCAGCGCAACGATTCACACCCTGTTGCTGCGCCGGGAAGGGCTGGATGCTATGGCGCATGCGTCTGCCACACTCGGCAAGCCGCATGCGACACGTGCAGTCGTGCGCGAGTGCTTGGCGTGTGTACCAGCTTTACGGAAAAGAGAAATGGAGATGGCCGAGCTGTGACTGCCACGATTGCCCCTACCTCATCGCGCGTCCTCGTCGTCAATGCCTTACCGACTACTCCGCCGTTCGGAGAAAGTCAGGTCTTTTTCGATACCAACCGGCGTATCCATTTTGTCGGTATTGGTGGGATCGGTATGAGCGGCATTGCCGAAGTGCTGCTGAATCTTGGCTATCGCGTCAGCGGATCTGATTTGGCGGAGTCCGAAACCACACGGCGACTTGCCGGGTTGGGAGCCGAGATTTCCTACGGCCATCGCGCAGAAACCGTCACCTCGGCCACCGATGTCGTGGTCATCTCTTCGGCAGTGAAATATGCCAACCCCGAGGTGGTCCGGGCGCGAGAACTCACGATTCCTGTGATCCCACGGG
>SYOC01000177.1 GCA_005804965.1 Pseudomonadota bacterium | reverse complement strand
GGAGGAACGCGAACAGAAGCTCCTCGCCATCCGGCCCCATTTCGTGAAAGACATCTTTCCCGAGACTGCGGGCATTCTGCAAGGCTTTAGGATCGGTGGTTTGCCGCTTGAGAATGACCACCTTCCGGCGCTTGGCTGGCGTGGTGAGAGCGTCATAGACTTTCTCAAGCGGAACCAACGCGCCATCCATCATCACACTGATCTCGCCCAAAATCAGCAGGCGCGCCACCAAGAGCAACGTCTCGTCATCAGGCCAGCCGTAGGGACGTAGTGCATAGCGCCGCTCGATCATGTCGTGCAAGATGACTTGACGATTTGTATTGCTGGAAAGGGCAACATAGTTGCGGAGGTCGTCGATCGCTTCCTTGTTGCCTTCTTCTGTTTGCGGCTTGAGCGTTTGCTGACCAATATCGTTACTCCGCAGAACGGCTTGGATCTCGCGGAGCGTGTCAGCCTGCAACCCCTTGAGATAGCCCATCTTGGTGAAGGTGTTCTGCACGAGGTATGCCATCGACTCTTCGAGCGCCGCCATCGGCGTAGCGGCTTTAAGCGTGAGGGCTTGGCCCGCGACGTAGTAGTTCGCCGCAGCCAACAACTCGCCCAGCAGCGACACTAACCGCCCACGCCGTTCCCGATTGTCATCCGCGAAGTTGCGTAAAATCTTCTCGGTTGAATTCGACTCGGTCCCGTCGCGCTTGTGGCGGATATATTTCTCCGTTTGTACGCAAGTCCGCAGCTCCCGACCGAGCCGTTCGTCGTTCCCGAGGCGAATGAGAACTTGTCCGCCTTCAGCCGTGCTGTCGAGGATGCACTTGGCATTGTCGTACAGCTCGTAGTCATCATGCAGCGGCGTGACGACCGACACCTGTAAGGCCCCATCCGTGCGATTGCCCGGCAGATATCCGTCGCATACCCGGTTGAAGGTGAAGTCCATCTTGTTCGCTGGGTAACGATACTTCCGCTGGTCTTTCAAGACGTCGTTAAAGATAAGTTCTCCGAGGAACCTCGTATCTTCTCCGCCGTTCAGCTCGACATTCTTGATCTCCCGGTTGATGTCGCGCTCCTCATTGGTGAGGAAGAAATAGAGGTCGCCGCTGCGGCTGATCAGCGTCTCCTTTTCCAACCGTTGCAGACTGGCCTCAATCGTGCGGCGTAGTGCCAGCCGGTCGGTGTCGATTTCCGTCATGCACAGGGTCACAAGATTATCGACATTGCCTTTGATCTCCTCGACATAGCGAATGAGAAACAGGACTTGCAGCAGCTCAATATCGAACGGCTCCAAGCTCACGTTATCTTTGGCTTGGTCGATGGTGCGTTTGACTGAGGTATCGAGAAAGCTCTCGATGGAAGGGTAAAAGCGGTAGAGCGGGACCAGGATACCAACATCTTGCAAGGCGACCTGTTTGCCGGCGGTCTGAAAGGCATCGAGGATTGAGCGCTCGCCACGCGAGAGATGCAAGCCCGTGGCACCTGCCCGGCGGATCGCCTCGAAGATTTTTTGGACGAGCTGGAACTGGTACGGAGCAAAGGGATAATTCTTAATGAAATCCTCTTTGTCCTTGTACGGCCTAAGCGTCATGCCGCAATTGGTGAAGGTGAGTTGATTCTTCAGGATGTCGCCTTTGGTCTGAAAAAGCCCTTGCAGCTCCGCCCTGACTTCCGGACGTTTCTCCAGCAAGCGAGATTGAATGACCTCATCGACATTGGCGCTGGAGAGTGAGAGCCGCGTTTTGAAGCGCCCCTGGATCTTCGAGAAATCATTCGCCCTAGTTTTCTTCATCTCGCCAAGGACGGCGTCGATATCTTCTTGGGAAGTGACGACAATCCATGCCCGCCCCTGACAGATCGTGCCGAGTTCCTCGGTGATGGTTTGCAGGTTCAGCATGAGGTGCGAATCGGTCCCGATGAATTGCCCCACCTCGTCCACCAGGAAAATGAGGTGATGATCTGGTCCCTTGGAATCGAGATACTCTTTAACCCATTTGCAGAAGTTTTCCACCGAGAGGGCAAAGCTCGATTCCGCTTCGTCCACCCATTTCCCAGCGGACTCCTGGCTTTGGCGCAAGGTTTTCGCCAGCGCAGCAACGACTTCATCGCGACGAAAATGATACGCATCGCGTTCTGTAGACCACTCCTCGCCGGTCGCTTCGCGAAACGCGTCGTGGAATTGGCTGAGCTTGCCTTTACTGTCCAGATAGCGTTCGAGATGCGCGATGTGGGGGTAATCGCCACAATAGTCTTGCAGTTCATTCAGGACCTTGAGAAACACCCCTAAGATCGCATCGCGACCTGAACGATGATCCGCCTTGCTGTCGATATTAAAGAGGACGACATCGGTGTCGGCGGCCACCGCTCGTTTGATATCCCCCAACAGCATGGCGTCTGTGATCTTGCTCTCGAAGAACTCCACCGCGCGTTTGCTCTGGCCATCGTGAGTGTGCGTGCGGTTACGCAGGAGATAGGACAACACTTTAATAAAATGCGATTTGCCCGAGCCAAAAAAGCCTGATACCCAGACTCCGACCTTACCAGTGACATCCGGGTCACTGGGGTGGGCAAGGGCGTCGCAATAGACCGAGAAGAATTGACGTAAATGCTGAGCGAGTTCTCGTGTGACGACAAACTCGTCTAACTCCTGCCATACCGAATCGTTGTCGAGCTGGTCCGCTTTGACGACGCCGTTAATGGGACGGGAGATAGGACGCTCAAAGAGGGTCTGGATTTTCATGTACAACCTCGCTCAGGGAATCAGCTTAAACGCTCGGTAGTAATTGGTCTGCTGCAATTTGCCGAAGAGGCGTAGCGATTGTCCGTCGTAACGCCCGGGATAGAACAAAACTAGGGGAGTACGACCCATGACCGGGTGCAGATTATTCAGCAAGGTATGGGAACGAAGCAGAGGCCAGACGCTACCGACGCCGGAGATCAGCACCAAGTCATGGTGATTGGGGTGCACAACTTCCGCGAAGACTGCGGCAAGTTTGTTCTCGTGCAACGGCCCGGCCAGGGCTTTCGTTAGCGCTTCATTTCCCTTTTCCTGCTGGAGCTGAACGGCTCGGTTGAGGAGATTGCGGCTCTTGAGATATTCCAGCACGAAATCGAACAAGTTGATGTGCTTGACCCGCAAGCCAGGCTTGCGCTGCGGAATATGGTTCAGGAGAAAACGGATATGGTCTCGTACTCGCAGTTCTTCCTCGGGCGGATAGTCAAAAATATGGAAGGCGATCTCGTTGCCCAGACCGCTGCCGCTCAGCAACTCGTCCGAAACGAGCTTGGGAAGAATCTGATTCAGTCGCTCGGTAAGAAGGTCGTTCATGGAGACACCTGCATGCAGCGGAGTACATACGCTTCGTTGTGGTGTTGTAAGTAATGCAGTACCTGCGGCGTGACATGAATCGGTTGCAGTTTTAGCGTCTTGGTGTTTTCGAGCAGCCCGACCTGCGCCAGCATTTGGAAGACGGAAGAGCGCAGTCGTTGCCGAGTGGACTCATTCCATTGCGGCATGTCTGGATCGCGATTACGGCACTCCTCCAGATAGTCCTCCCAGAGCTGCCTCGCTAAGGTCGAATGGAACAGGCGAAACTGTTCACGCACGACGAGATCAAGGAAATCACCTAACAAAGAACTTTGTTTGATGGCTGCGGCGAAGAGCGCCTGACTGGCTACAGTTCTTGTCCCATCTCGTACGAGTGTCCACAACTCCGCATCCATTGACTCCAGTCGGCTCCGAATCAGACGCGCAAGGCGAATCGCTGTAGCCGGGTGACGAGCCTGAAGGACATTCTGAGGGAGAATGGCGTCTTTCCACTGCTTTTGATCGGTGCCTTGCAACAACAGATCGGCAATGATCCGGCTTTCCGCAATCTTTAATGATCCGGCAGTAATATCGGCTTTGTATCTCATCTTCAGGGCGGCATTATAGCGGGTCACCGTTGGTTGTGCCTATGGCCGGAGTGACCATCCCACATCTTGCGCCGCGCAATGAAGAGAAGGTCGAGAGAATGCGGCAAAGTCAGAAGAATCCAAACGAATGGGAGAGATGAAAATTTGCGCTTTTATTGACTGTATTTAAGTAATAATGTATTTAGAAAACATGTCACGACCACGCACATGGAGCGGACACGAGGATGCGGAAGGCCACAAGGTAACAATGGTATGGCCGAAACCGCTATGGCGAGACATTCAGCACTTGGCGCTGGAAGAAAATACCTCGGCAACCGCACTCATGATTGAGGCGGCGGAGAGGCTGCTGGCGGCCAGGAGAAAGGAGAAAGACCGAAAAAGTGAGCAGAAGAAATAGTGCCGAGAGGTTTTCTCTCGGGGGTTCATGAACTGTAACGAAAGGAGTGCAAGCTATGGACTCTGTGGTGAGACCTGGCCGTAAAGCCGGGAGTAAGAAACAGCGCGGGGTGTATGAGCACCCGGCAGGCTCCAATGTCTGGTGGGTGTTGTACTACGACCAGTACGGAAAACGCCACCGGGAGAAAGTAGGACCAAAAGGGCTGGCCATTACTGCGTATCAAAAACGCAAGACTGAGATTCGCGAGGGCAAGTTTCTGCCGGAGAAGGTCAACGAACGCCGAAGAGCCGTGCTCTTTGAGGACATGCTAACTTCCTACTTGGAAGAGTACAGCAAGGTGAACAAGCGGTCTTACAAGACTGACCTTTCCATGGCCATCCGACTCCGGCGAGAGCTGAGTGGGAAGACGTTAGAGGAGATTACCGCCCAAGACGTGGAACGGCTGAGGGCCAAATGCCGGACAGAATTGGCTCCTGCCACGGTGAATCTTCACTTGGCGCTGCTCAAGCATGTGTTTACCAAAGCGATTGAGTGGGGCAAGACTGAAAAAAATCCAGCTCAGTCCATCAAATTCTTTCGAGCGAACAATGCACGGACGCGGTACCTGACCGAAGAAGAAGAGGAGCGATT
>SYOC01000176.1 GCA_005804965.1 Pseudomonadota bacterium | reverse complement strand
GGGCATTGGGCATCGGGGGAGGAACATGGTGTGGCGCGTGGCGCGTGCGGCGTCTTGCGTGCGGCGTGATCCGTGTTCGGGAGGACATAGGTCCCCGCTATTTCTCGGCGTACTCCTCCGATCTCTTGATACACGAAGGGCTTGCCGAGCTGGAGCGTCGCATCGGCCACTTGGATGAGCAGATTGCCTTCGGCATCGGCCGTCAGCGGCAATTCCGCGCCCGCGTGGTCGCGCAGGTGGAACTGAATCACACTCGGGTCTACGCCCGGCGCGACGATGAAGTCATGCTCTAACCGCCCTTCCTGGTTGCCGTAGTACACCACATCAATGCCGGGATACACCTCGTGGTATTTCACCTTGGCATACGTCGTCACATTCGTGCGCCATTGGCTGGGGTCATTGCCCAGGAAGTAGTTGACCTTGCCTGGCAGGGCCTCGAGTCCTTCCATGCGCGGGTGCGGGTTGGCGTTGGCGAGTTGGAGCCGAACGGTTTGCGTAGTGCGTGGTGCGTCCTGCGTCCTGCGTCCCAAGCTCCGCAGTGTCTGGACTTTTGCCTTTTGCCCCTTCGACTACGCTCAGGGCAAGCTTTTGACTTTTGCCTTTTGACTTTTGCCGTTCCTCTTCGCCCTTTCGCAAGGATAGTATCGCCTCGGTCGGCGTCAGCAACAGTGCATAGCCGCGTCCACGCGCAAGGAACTGCACGGACGGGTCGCTTTGCCCCTGGTTCACCTCGAACGCCAGCGGTAGTTTGCCGTAGGCCGTGGGCAACGCTGGGATAGCAGAAGCTGGGCGAGCCTGCGCCTGAAGGACACTCCGGTCTTCTCCTTTTCCCAAAGAGAGAGACAGGGGAGGTTGCGGATGTGAGGCACAGGCCGCAAGTAGCAACCCACTGATAATGATGGCTCCCCAGCTCAGGCGCTGGTCGGTCTTTTCCGGCATGCGTTCTCCCTTGTGTTGTAGAGCATTCCGCTCTGGGCTTCGTTACTCGTTATGAATCTGAATCTCGGCCTTGGAACTCGGGCTCAGGCAATGTGCTCGGCTCCAATTCGGTGTCTGTTCGTACATGAGACAGGCGGCATCTTGGTTGTGATTCATGCCAATCGCATGCCCCACCTCGTGCGTGATCGTGTGCATTAGTACGTGGGCTTTGCTGTACTCGACGTGTGCGGGAATTTGTTGCGGGTCGTTCACCACCGGCAACTCTACCAAGCCATCGTTGTCGATGTCAAATGCCGACAAGTCTCGGCCAAAAGCGTTTGGGACGACAAGATCGCCATCCAAAAATCCATTTCGGTTCAGGTCTTCGCTTTTCTTCACGGTAGGAGCGTCGAGCCCGCCACTATCGTTGTCGTCTTCGACCGCAGACAGAGCGAGTGAATCCAACAAACCGTTGACCGGCCCGGCATCGACATAGGGGCGGTCGGCAAAATAACGATCCAGCGGCAACTGGAAAGTTTCTGGATCACCGTACTCCGCCGCGCTCCCCTGCCCGCTCGCGCCCTTGGTGTCCCAGGCCCATGAGCGCACCCCACGTTTGTTGATGTGGCCGTTCGCCCCTTGGTAGGTGCCTGGGAGGTTACGAACGAGAAGCGCGTCGATATGCTCCTCGCCGAAACCAGCCTCGGACGGAGCGGCATGTACATTGAGCCCGGCGCTTTCGCTCAGAGCGGCTCCGAGGGCAAACGGATTGACGGGGTCGTATCCGGTAAATTTCACGAACAGATCTTTCCGCTGTGGATTACCGCGAAAATGTTCGACCGGCCCTTGGAGGACGTACGCCGGGGTCTGGTACGTCTCGTCTGGACCGACTCGCACGAGTGGCGACCCCCACACGAAGCCGCGATATTCTTCCGCCGCCGTCAGCCCATCTCCCACATAGGGATTACTCTCGCTCGTATCGCTGTCCTCTGTGGCTGACAGATCGCCAAACTGCTGTTCCCAAGCATCAGGCAAGCCATCGTTATCCGTATCTTTGGGCAACGTAAAATCTTTCTCCAACACCACCGCCGTGCCATCAGGGAGAGTGAAGGCGGCGCGAGCATGAAGCAGCACTTGTCCGCCGAAATCGAACGCGTGCAGCGTCAGCGGGTTGCCACCCGCTCCAATCTGAAAGTCCGGACTCGCGTCGCCGCTGGCATCGTTGGTGTACTGCCCGAGGGAACTGCTGATGCTTTGCACCGTGAGCGTCACAGTCGGAGACGTGGACAAGCCAGTAACGAACGCACTGACCACTGCTGTGCGCCCGACCTGAGGCAGCCACGTATCCCAAGTGACACTCGGGTCGGCAGGGTCGGAAACGACCAAGACAAGATCGATGGCGCGATCTGCTGTCAGTGAGTTGCAGTCATCATCGCGGGTGTTGCCGAGAATCTCTTTCGCGCCGGGATAGCTTGCCGCCGCGCGGTCGTCGCAGTCGGTGCCGCCGGCGCGCAACGCAACGAAGAGGTCGCCATCGGCATCGTCGTCGCAGACATCACCGAGCGCATCGCTGTCGAGGTTTTCTTGCGCGGGATTGAGAGCGAACGGACAGTTATCGGCACCGTCGATTTTCCCGTCGGCATCGTCGTCGCCGTCGCAGGGCGTGCCAAGTCCGTCACGATCGGTATCGAGCTGATCGGCATTAGCGTCGATGGGACAGTTATCGACACCGTCGCCGCTTCCGTCATGATCGGTATCCGGGTCGTTCGGATTGGTCAGATTCGCGGTTTCCCACGCGTCGCTCCGTCCGTCGTTGTCGCTATCGCGCAGCGCCGGATTCGTCGGCTTGCTCTTGCCGGTTTTGGGCTTCTTCCGCTCCTCCAAATCGCTGTCGATTTCGCAGGCATCGCCACGGCCATTTTCATTGGAGTCGAGTTGGTCGGCATTAGCCACGAGCGGGCAGTTGTCGCAGGCATCGGTCACAGTGTCGCCATCGCCATCGATGGCCTGCTCGCCCGGGTTGTATACCTCCGGGCAGTCGTCCATATCGTCGGGCACGGTATCGTTATCGCTATCGTCGTCGCAGGCGTCGCCAAAACCATCATCATCGCTATCAGTCTGCGTGAAGTTGACAACATCCGGACAATTATCTTGCAAAATGTAGAGGCTATCGCCATCGGCATCGCCCTGTGCAGTTGAGCAGCCATTGAAGTCCACCGCCGCTGCTGGCGGTGTGTCTGGACAGACATCAAGGTTGTCGTCCACTCCATCGCCATCGGCGTCACTGCTACCGAAGCAAGGGGAAAACTCCGAGGTGCTGCCGCTCGTCATCGTCGTAACGGCGGTGAGGAACTTTCCACTCGGAACGGTGAGGCCACCAATCGTTCCGCTAAAATTGCCGCTGCCGTTGGTCGATATCGAGGTAATGTCCAAAGGGTTCTGTCCTTCGCCAAAACCGCTCGGGTCACACGTATCACTGGCAAAAAATTGGATATTGAAGGTCGTCCTCGCAAGGCTATGGAGCGTCAGTGTAATTGAAGTGGCCGTAGCAGCAGTAATCGTGGGAAAGTTCAGTAGGTCGTTCGGCCCCGCGTCGACATCGTCAGTGTCGTTGAGAGTCACGCCGTCGCTGTCCAAGTCGATACCCAAATCGCCGTTGGCAAAGATGAAGTTGCCAAAGAGGAGATGATCAATGCCAGCGTCGACGCGCACGCCGTTACCGGCGTTGAAGGCGATGACGTTACCGCCAGTCAGTTGTCCGTCGCTCAACGCCACTGCACTTGTGCCGCCGATCAAGATCCCGTCGCCGAGATTGGGGACTCCGGCGGTTGCGGGGTCGAGGGTGCCGCTGGCCGGCTTTTTGTTCGTCCCGATACCGTTTCTTAGCAACGTGTGCGCACCAGCCAGCATGACAATGCCAGTGCCGTTGTTACCGGAGACGATATTATCGAGGACATCGGCATGGCGGGCTTTGTTCCTTTCGATGATGATACCGTGGCCACCATTGGGCACGGCCACCTCGCCATCGGGCGTCGTGCCGATGTAGTTGTCTTGGATCGCGACCTCGTCGCTCTCGAAACCAACGCCGTGATCGACATTGCCGGAAATCACGTTGCCTTGGATACGGCTCGTCTTAGCGTCGGTACCAACGCGCACCCCAAAGTTTTCCTCGGTCGGATCGCTCCCATTGCCTAGCGCTACTGTGCCGGTCGTGTCCGTGCCGATGTAGCTGTTCAGCACCTGGTTGCCACGTGCGTTCGGCCCGATCATGACAACGCCGTCGCCGCTGAAGCGGTTGATAGTCAGCCCCTGGATCACGCTCTTCGTGCCAGTGATGACAAGGCCATCGACGCCGAATCCGGCCAGGCTGCCATCGATCTCGACTTCCGGCGGAAAGTTCCCGTCGAATATCACCCGTTCGCTAATCTCGGGCAGCGGGCTGAGCGGCTGAATAGTATGCGGTGCCGGACCAGAGATATTGAAGGCGATCTCGTCTTTCCCAGGGTTGGCATTGGCCGCCAGCAACGCCTCGCGCAAGCTACAATGGGCAACGTCGCATGTCCTGTCGTCCGTATCGTCAGTCGTGTTGACCGTGAAGGTCTGCTGCACCGGATCTTCAGACTCGACCGCGCCGATGTCGCATAGCGCGATAAAATCGCCGTTGCCATCGCGTGGGCGTGAAAAGCCGCGTTGGTCTTCTGCCGAGAGGCATCCTCCCAGAGTGATGGCATCCAGTGCAGGACTATCACCAAGCAGAGCATGAGTAAGCGTGGGGCCGCCGTTATTGGCCAAGGGTTTGAGTTTAGGATCGATGGGACTCAGTCCTGTTCCGATCACGTTATCGACTCCGGTGATCAAAAGGCTACAACCCGTGCTATTACCCAGGATGTTGTAGTTTTCAACCATTAACGATCCTGAGCAGTCCGACGCTTGCCCTCCAACATCAGTATTGCCAGCAATGATCGTGTGGTGGGCATGGCCGACCGGGCCTCCCATACTGGCCAGACCGCCACCGTTGCCCAGGCCGGTGGTCGTCGCGTTATTCGTGATCGTCATATTTCTAAGACTAGGAAACGCAGTCCTGACAAACATGCCGCCGCCATGCCCGGCCGCCGAGTTGCCGCTGATCGTGCTGTTCGACTGGACTCCAGGAGCACGCTCGGCAAAGATTCCCCCACCACTCCCTAAGGCCGAGTTGCCGCTGATCGTGCTTCTATCTATGGACAACCCACCGCCATTCCAAATCCCGCCACCATCCCCCGTCGCCGAGTTATTGCTGACCGTCGTGTCGGTAAGAAAGAGAAAAGCGATATTGCTGCGAATTCCTCCCCCAGAGAATCCATGATTGCTAGTGACGATGCATCGCGTCAGGGTCACGGAACCCGTGCCGACATTAATCCCCGCGCCATCGGCATTCGCACCATTACGGACGGTCATCTGAGAGATGTTCACCTCAATGTCAAAGATCTCAATGACACGATCCAGCGCATTGCCGTCAATAATCGTAGTGGCGGCGCTCGCGCCGGTCATGTCCACGGGTTCTGTGACATCAAGATCGCCGGTCTCTCCAGCATCTTCGTCGGCACCGGGAATGGCCAAGGTGTAGGTTCCGGCAGGGATGGTAATGGTGTCGATCACGCCAGGAGCAGCTTGCCCAGCAGTACAGGCATCGACCGCCATATTTAGATTAGCGGCGCGCACGGCTTCGCGCAGGGAACAATCACCGTCGCTGTTTAATTCATCAGCGGTGGTGTTGACCGTAATCGTGGCAGCAAAGACCGGTCGGCTCCACAACAGCGCAGAGATCCCGATGAGGATAAAGGCGACGCGGAGCGCCCAACACCGGAGAAAAATTTGCCCCAAAAGTCCCGCCCTCAAGGCATTCATCGCGGCTCTCCTTCCCTGCCGACTGGTATTCGCCGGTTGTAGCGCTTTTCTTCGGCTGCTGGCAAGAGACAAACGGTTCATCGCCGGTTAAATTTTCGGTTCGTTCGGTTATTTTCCCGTTTCTCATCTCGGTATCTGGTGAGAAGCGCCGTCACTTGCAGATGTTATGAAGGCTTTGCACTGCACAAGGCACCCTTGGGGAGATACAGATGTTCGCCATGCTGCACAATGCCAACAAATACTTTCCCCCAAAGCTTCCGTTCACCAAGGAGGACCAAGTCAGTAAATGCCAACGAGTGAAACATTTCTTCCGTCAAATCTAGCCCAGCGCAAGCCTCGGCAGTCAGCACATGCACCACGACCGGCTCTTCAGTCATGGCTTGCCACAACTGCCCTCCGGCTCCCTCTGCGGAGGACACAAGCAGCGGCGTTGGCGAATCAGCCGAGGCCGAATGGGCGCGGGAGATCTCTTGAAAGGGCGGCACCGTAACATCTGAATCCGTGTAGCCATCGGGATATTGCCGCCAGTGCTCACCAAAGATTTCGCGGAGCCGTAGCTCGACGCGGCACGGCACTTGAGTGAGCTGTCCAAGAAACCAGCCCTGTTGCAATGGAAAGACCATATCAACGGGGAAGTCGTAGTTGCCTGGGAAAGCAGCAAGCACATGCGGGTTCATCAGGTTGCGCGTCATGCCGTCCTCGACCGTATAGGCGATGATATCGATACCCAGGCTGTCATCGGGCCAATCAGTGAACTGCAGGTAACTGCATCCCGCCGGATCCTTATAATAATCAGCTTCAAGGCGCAGTCGGCCAATCACTCCGCCCGCGTCGCCGAACAACTTCTTGAGCCTCGCGTAATCCGCAGCCAACATGCAGTAATCTGCGTCATAGTCCCAGGGAATCACATTGCGGTGGCGGGCGTAACCGAGCAGCGTGCCATAATCCGGCCAAGCAGAAAGACCGTGCAGCCGCAGCAGGGCTACAAACTGTTCACAACCTTTCATCAGGCAGCGGTATCTTTCCAGATCGATGGGCGTCGCGGTGTAGTTTTTCGCAGTATCTATATTCATGGGCTGAATTTCTTCGTGTTGTCCCCGAAATGGAAAAACCCCTTTGGTGAGACTTGCCGTGCCGACTCCAATTTGCCGCGAATGACGGAGGACAAGGAATAGCGAGCCAGGATGTCAAGCGGCAGTTGCGACGCACCAGCGATGTAACCAATGCAGCCTTCGGCACGGCACTGGCATTCAAAACATTCGGCCATCGACCATTCGGTGCTGGGGTAGAAGAAAGCTAATTCTTCACCGGGTTCAATGTCTTTCACCACGCGCAGGACGTTGGCATCGATGTCAAATTGCACATTCGGCTCGCAGGAATGATTGATGTAGCGAAGTTCAAAAGGAAGCGGTTCCGCGTGGTGCTCCGGCCCACGCTGTATGGTCCAACGGTCTGGCAATGATCGTGGCTCTGTCCAGGAAAGAGGGCTGATGATTTCACCGACCCGCCAGGAACGGCGTGCCACCAGTGCGATACCATGAGGCTTCGAGGCGGCCTCGTACAGCGGCTGCAAATTGGGAGCAGCGTTGAGCCATGCAGCGCTAACGAACTCTGATACGTGGCCATGATAACCCTGGCGAATCCCCGGGTGTAAATGGTCGCTGCTTGTGATCACCAAACAGCAATGCGGAGCGTCACACTGACATTCGAATCCGGCCATGCTTGGGCCACAGAACGTCGCGTAATCTACAGTTAACTCTTCGCCCAGCGCGATTCCGCGCCGCGCAACAAGATCCAGACCATCGAGCCAGGTATTGGGATCGCAAGAGTGATTGATCGGACGCCAGTCGTCTGGGTTCTCGCTCCACAACACGTGGAGGCCAGCGGCTACCGGCCAGGCGTAGTGTTCAAACCATTGCCGTTTTAGACCCGTCCACGCGCGCTCAACATGCCGCCTCGAAGCCAGCACATGCGGGTGCTCCTCATAGCGGACCGCAGTTTCTCCTTCCTCCAGAGCCCGCGTTGCAAACATGCCAAAGCCCGAGTCGCGGCGATAGCGCACCTGCCAAGGGGTGAGGCAACGTTCCCGGCGGCGTATTCCACAGGCCAGGATGTGTTCCAAGAAGCCGCGATGTCCGGCAGGGTCGTTGGCCAGAACGAAATCCGCACTGCCGAACTGCTCCTCGGGATAGAACAACCCGCAATTGGGGTTGATTTCGAGCATGTAAATGTCGCCGTTCTGATCCATGCGTAAATCACAACGTCCGTATCCGGAGCCACCCAGCGCGGCAAAGGTGAGTCTGGCGGCTTCGGTGAGACGCTCAGCCAGAACGGCATCAGTGACCACGCGTGTCTCCATGCGATCAAATTCTTTCCACTTCAGGTCGAAATGCTTAAACGACTCGCCCTCGGGAAAGCAGAACTCCACGGGATTGAGCGTCCAGGCAATTTCCCCCTCATGCCGTGCTTCGGTGACCAGTACGGTGAGTTCTCGTCCGTCGATAAATTCCTCGATCAAAGCCGCGCCAAACTGCTCGATCATGCGGCCGGTTTCGCGGCGCAACTGGCTGGCGTTTGTGACGCACGACCCCCGCGTCAAACCTATGCTCGAAGAACTGTTCGGGTGCTTGACGATTATCGGAAAGCGCAACTCCGAGAGCGCATGCTCCGCATCCGCGGCATGTCGGGCCGTGACATAAGCCGGGAACCGGACTCCAGCCGAATGGCAAGCCATCTTCATCGCTTCGCGGGAAGGATCGTAGAACACCGATCCAGCGCCGGTGAAAGCAGCCTTCAGGCGCTCATGCCTGCACAACTTCGATGCCGGCCCGGTCCTCATCCCACGCACCGTCGCAGAGATTAATGAAAACGTCGAAGCCTTGACGCTCGATTGCGATGATCTGCCGGACAGCCATTGCTTTGGCAATGTGAAAGTGCCGGCATTTGTGGTCCGGCAAATATCTCGCCGGGTCGTAATCAGGGTTGAACTCATTGAAGGGAGCAGTGGAGCCCTCGGAAGAAGAACTCAGGATCGCGATCTTCATATCCCTCTCTCTTGTCCAGTGATGCGAAATTTTTTTGCGTCTGAAGATACGCTTGCGCCACCGCGCATTACGTCCGGGTGGCCTTCCGGCTGGTTCTGCCCGTGCAGGACGCGCATCCGCTGCTCCCATGATTCTAGGTAAGCCAAGGCCGCCTTTGAGCAGACACGTCCCGTCGCACTGGCAAACCGCTCAGGCGGCATCTCCCGGATCATCCGTCCGAGATCCAAGTCCGCTTCCAGCCGCAAGGTGCGTTCCCACAGCCACCAGCGCATATGGGCTTCGATCTGGAAATCATTGATCACGCTGCCTCCGAAACCGTGGCTCGCCTCAGGCGTCTCCACTTGATGAATCCATCCAGCGGGGAAATAGAGAAGCTCGCCTCCGCACATGGTACCAATGTGTTTTTCTGCATGACGGAGGAGGGGGAAATCAAGGATGGAATGACGCCGCGGGTCGAAGAACTCCTTGAGGATCGGGTCGAAGGCCGCCAGCAAGAATTCGGGAGACATCAATTCCCAGGTCTTGCGGCCGCTGAACAGGTACATCCAGCCTTGCATTCCGTACGCATCAAGATGCAAAGGAGTGAAACTGCCAGCCGAGGAGAGTACGACGCTTTTCTCTTTTTTGCTCTCGCTGACCGGCGGACCTACTAGCCAGTTGCAACGCAGAAACGAGGGCGTCTCGCAGAGATCTCCCAGGGCCGTATCCACGATGAAATGGTCGACGATATTGTAGCCGGCCCGGCCCTCCCGCAGGGCGGAAAAAACGCTTGCCGCAGGTATTTCGTGATAAGCCTGACGTCCGAAGTCGTACACGTGCAAGGGGATATTTCCCAACAAGGTTTCAAGGCGGTCCAGCGGCAACATGCCACCTGCGGAGCCTCTTAAAAGATGTAGTCCACGGATGATCAACGGCTCGTTCGCAAACCGCTCGTAGAAATCAGCAACACTCGAAATCTCGGTCGCTTCAACGATCCGGATCGGGTGACTGCAAGCTGCAGGCAAGCGTAGGTTCATCAGCGCATTTCCCTCATCATGCACACGTTATTTTGCTCGCTCCACAGTGCGGCGTAGACACCGTCACGGTCCATCAATTCCGCATGCGAGCCAACTTCAACGACACGCCCACGTTCAAACACACAGATGTGATCTGCTTCAGCGGCGTCGCGCAATTGATGGGTGACCAAAATGACGGTCCGCCCCTCAGCGGTACGCCGGAGGGTGCGCATGACCGCAGCGGCAGTGGCCGTATCCAGAGCGCTTGTTGGTTCGTCCAAGACAAGCAACTCCGGCTCCCGAATCAACGCGCGCGCCAGTGCTATACGTTGCCGTTGCCCTCCCGAACACGTGTCCCCGGTGACCAAGGAGTCATAGCCTTCGGGAAGGCTCTCGATCCATGTATCGATTTCTGCCGCCCGCGCGGAATTGATTACCTTCTCCCTGGAGGCATCTTCGCATCCCGAGAGAATGTTGTCGCCAACCGAAGCGTGGAACAGAAGACTGTCCTGAAATACGGCACCAACCTTGGAAAGGTAATCCGTCAGTGGCAACTCGCGTAAGTCCACACCGCCGATCAGAATGCGGCCTGAACCCGGAGACTCCACCCCAAGCAGCAACAAGAGCGCCGTACTCTTGCCTGAGCCGGTGGCACCGACAAACGCCGTCACCCGACCACGCGGGATATGAAGCGATACCTGGTCCAGGTGCTGCTGCGCATCGTCATGGCTGAACGAAACGTTCTCAAATGCCATCCCCTCACCCAACCCGCCAAAAGCCCGAGTGGCCGCCGGTCGCTCCACAAGCAAAGGTCTGCTCATGATTTCGCTGATCCGGCGGGCACCTGCCGACGCTTCAATCAGGGTGGGCAAAGTTGATAACAGATCCCATAGATGGCGGCTCAATTCACGGAACAGCATGTGAAACGAAATCAACTGCCCGGGCGAGAGCTGGCCGGTGAGCGTCATCCACCCGCTCAGCCCGAGGATGATCAGCTGGAGGAGTTCAAGCAAGATGGTCGACACTCAGTAGGTGTAATAACCGAAGAGGTTGTAGCGCCATGACGCTCCAATGATGCGATCATTGTGGGCGGCAAAGCGGTCACGCTCCGTCGAGGCAAGGCCGAAAACCCGAAGCACAATCTGGATGATAAGATTTTGCTGGCAAAACGTAGCCAAACTACCGATGAGATTCCGGACCTTGTAACTTTCCAAAGCCGCGTGTGACGCCAGATTGCGGACCACGATCACGGGCAAAGGAAGGAGCAGAAGCGCCGCCAGCGAGAGACGCCACTCAACCCGGATCATCAATCCCAGGGAAAATAAACCGCCGGCCACGGCATTGGCGACGTATTGAAGCGACCACAAGGCCGGTTCGATCCTGCTGGCGTCAACCGTAACTCGCGTAACCAGATCTCCATGCGCCGTGCTGCGTAAATGCCCCAGAGGGAACATTTGGATCCGCTCGAAAATCCGCGATCGAGCCTCGCCGGGAATTCTGGCCAGTAGCTTGGAATACAGCCAGTCCCGTCCTAACCCCGTAACTGAGGCGATGACGAAAACCAGCAATAACAGCAACAGCCATTGAGGCAGCAGGTCCTGTCGATTTTTTAGAATGACGTCATCAAGGATAATTCCCACAGCAGCGCGCTGCCATGATTCCAGCCCCATTTCGACCACAGTCAGCAGGCAGACAACGGCCAAAGCTCCTTGGTGCGGCCGGAGGAACGGTGCCAGACCTCGCCCCAAGGATACAATCCACTCATACCCGCCAACCAAATCCGCTTTCATCCCTGAACTTTTCGGCTGTTTATCTTTGCTTCCTCAAGTGACCGTAAGGGGTCGGTCTCGAAATTGAGGAATTCAACTGCGCCAACGCTCCGACATGGACGCCTCCGATGGTGCAAGGGAAGGTATTTTTTTCGGTTAGATTTTCATTACGTTGGGTTAGTCGTTATGCACCTGGATCTCGGCTTTCGAGCTTGCGCTCAAGCACTGCGCTCGGCTCCAATTCGGCGTCTTCCGGTACATCAGACAAGCCGCGTCTTCATTATGATTGGCTCCGACGGCATGCCCCACCTCGTGGGTGATCGTATGCATGAGCACATGCGCTTTGGTGTACTCGCGTTGCGGATCAATCTGCCCAGCCGTCGCCACGATAGGCAATTCGACGTGTCCATCGCGATCAATGTCCAAGGAGGAAAAATCGTTCTCGTATTGCTCGGGAACAAAATGGTCGCCATCCAACAGGCCATTTCTCAGTATTTTGTCTTCGTTCAACCCTGGAAGAACATCCAATCTGCCATTGTCGTTCCCATCCTCCACCGAGTTAGTAGTTACGGGATTGAGAACGCCATCGCGCCCTGGGGCGTAATCCAGATAGGGGCGATCCGCAAAATAGAAATCCAGAGAGATTTGATAGGTGAAGGAGGTCCCATAGGTTGTGGCGTTCCCTTGTTGGTCAACTGCTCCTTTGGTGTCCCACTCCCAGTCACGCACGCCGCGTTTGTTGATGTGGCCATTGCCGTCTTGATAGGTGAACCTCTTCTCGTTGCGCACTAAGGATGCGTCGATAGACTCCTCACCAAACCCGGCTTCCACCGGCGCGGCATGCACGTTGAGTCCGGCATCTTCACTGAAAACCGTGCCTAATGCGAAAGGATTCGTGTCGTCATACCCAGTCCATTTCAAGAAGAGATCCTTGCGCAGGGGATTGCTGCGAAAATGTTGTGCTGGCCCCTGCGGTACGTAGGCTGGTGTTTGGTAGGTCGCATCCGGCCCGACGCGCACCAACGGCGATCCCCAGAGGAAGCCGCGATACTCCTCGAAGGCGGTGAGGCCGTCGCCTACGTACGGGTTCCCTGAGCTGAGGTCGAAGTCTTCTTCAGCGGTCAGCTCGCCAAATTGATACTCCCAAGCATCGGGCAGACCGTCAGCATCTGTATCTCGTGGCAGGGTGAAAGTCTGCCGCAAAGCAATGGGCATCCCATCCGCCAAGATACCGTCGGCAGTCGCCTCCATAGTCACGGTGCCGCCAAAATCCCGTACTTCCATCACCAGCCAATTGCCGGTGTTCTGTACGACCTCATAGTCCGTACTGAGGAATGGATTGGCGTCGTTGGTGTATTGTCCGGCGAGGTCGCTGATGCGGTTGAGGTTCAGTCTCAGAATCGGAGTCCCGACGAGTTGGCCCAAGGTGTCTACCACTCGCGCCCGGAGTTCCACGGTGTGGCCGATCGTCGGCAACCATGTGTCGTAGGTCGCGTCAAGATCGTCCAAATCACGGAACTCAATGTCCACGGTCAACACGCGGTCCGCAGTGCGCACATCGCAGTCATCGTCGCGGTTATTGCCGGGAATCTCGCGTGCGCCAGGATGTGCGGTAGCGACGAAATCATGGCAGTCGTCCCCGCCAGCAGCTATCGCGTGGAACGTGTCACCATCAGCATCGTCATCGCAGGCATCACCCTGCGTGTCGCCATCAAGGTTTCTCTGCTCAGTGTTCGCATGTATCGGACAGTTGTCAGTAGTGTCGGCAATAAAGTCCCCATCATCGTCGGCATCGCACCCATTGCCCGCACCATCGCGGTCGGCATCCATTTGATCCGCATTGGCAAACCGCGCACAGTTATCAGCCCCGTCGATCACCCCATCGCCATCGCTGTCCGGATTGGTCGGAGACAATCCCTGAGCGGTCTCGACGGCATCCGTCAGTCCATCGTTATCGCTATCGGCCACAGCCGGGTCCAGAGGCTTCGTCTTCTTCTTGCGAGGCTTTTTCGGTTCGTCGAGATCGCTGGCGAGGTCGCACACATCACCTCTCCCATTGCCATCGGTATCCAACTGGTCGGCATTCTCACGATCAGGACAATTGTCGCACGCATCAGGCACGCCGTCGTCGTCTCGGGTATCGTCCTGAGTGTGTGGGTTCCAGACCGTAACGCACGAGTCGTCGGCATCTTCGAGACCATCGTTGTCGTCATCCCGGTCACAGGCATCGCCGATGCCATCGCTGTCTGTGTCGATTTGCGTAACATTCGCCACTTCTGGGCAGTTGTCGCGCAGGATAGACACGCCGTCGCCATCGTCGTCGCCACCGGCTGAGGGCTCCAACTTGACCACAAAACCATCAGTCCCAGCGGCACTTGTGGCTTGGAGCAAAGTAAAGGTTGGAAAATCTGTAGAGAACGTCTCTCCAGTGACGTAGACTTGACCGCTCCTATCCACAGCGATGGCTCTCGCGGCATCAAGATCACTGCCACCCAAATAGGTGGCATACAACAACGAGCCGCCATTCGCGGCGATTTGCGCAACAAAGGCATCTTCATCGCCGCTGGGCGTGGGCTGAAGTGGCGTCACCGTCGGGAAATCCAGCGAATCAGTCTCACCGGCGATATATGCCCGGCCATCCTCATCCACGGCCACCGCGTTGGCAAAGTCGTCGTTACTGCCGCCAAGATAAGTTGCATAGCTCAGCGCCCTGCCGTCGGCACTGAGCTGCGCCACGACGGCGTCAATATCGCCTCTGAGCGTAGCTTGCAGCGGCCTGAAGGTAGGAAAGTTGCGGGACTCGGTTGATCCCACAACAGATGCTTGCCCATCGCCATCGACGGCAAGAGCATTCACAACATCATCGTCACTGCCGCCCAGGTAGGTGGAATAGAGCAACGCCCCACCGTCGGATCGCACTTTCGCCACATACCAGTCATCAAGCCCGGCCAGCGTGGCCTGGAACGGCAGCATGGTGGGGAAATTCAGCGACGAGGTCTCTCCGGCCATATACGCGTTGCCATGATTATCCACAGCGACGGCATGAGCAGCATCAACATCGCTACCTCCGAGATAGGTGGCATAGCGGAAGAGCGTTCCAGCAGCGTTCAACCCGACGAGGAAAGCGTCGCCGCTGCCGCCGGGCATCGCCTGGAGCGGTGTCGCCGTAGGGAAGTTCGACGAATCCGTCGTCCCAGCCACAACCGCTTGTCCATCGCTATCGACAGCAATAGAGGCACCGGCATCGTCGCCACTACCGCCGAGATAAGTGGCGTAATCCAGCGCTGATCCGTCGGCGCTCAGACGCACCACGAAGGCATCTGCTCCTCCACCGGCATGGAGCGGCTGAATGGGCGACGCGAGGGGAAAGTCCAGGGATTCAGTCTCGCCAGTCACATACACTCGTCCGTTGGCGTCAAGCGCGAGCGAGTGCCCAGCGTCATACCCCCTCCCACCCAGATAAGTGAGATACAGTAAAGCCGACCCATCGGCGCTCAGTTGAGCAATGAACAGATCGGCGTCCCCAGCAGGAACGGACTGGAGTGCATTGGCAAGGGGCAGATCCGTCGAGAAGCTCACACCAGACACATACGCCTGCCCGCTGCCATTCGCGACAATGGCCAAGCCAACATCGTCACCATTTCCTCCGAGGTAAGTGGAGTAGCTGAGTACAGGGTCGATGACGACTGGATAGGCAGGGTCGTAGGCGGCGAGGTGGAAACCCACAGCGAGGGCAGCAGGCACTGGGCATTGGGCATCGGGGGAGGAACATGGTGTGGCGCGTGGCGCGTGCGGCGTCTTGCGTGCGGCGTGATCCGTGTTCGGGAGGACATAGGTCCCCGCTATTTCTCGGCGTACTCCTCCGATCTCTTGATACACGAAGGGC
>SYOC01000175.1 GCA_005804965.1 Pseudomonadota bacterium | reverse complement strand
TGTGGTACCTGAAACTTGCAACCAGTTCCAAGAGAAAAGTTTTACGGAAGAAGGAGGGCGTGGGCTTGGCCAGCAGACGTTCCGTCATTTGGCACGAAGGCCAGCCGTCTTTTCGCTATTGGAGGACCAATAGCGTGGGCATAGTATGCCGACAAAATAATCGAACTCTCCGGCGAGCTATGAACGTCAAGCGGATCGAAATAGGGATCAAAAGTTGGGGAGAAAACAAAAAAGAGCTACGCAGGGTCTTTCGCCAGACGGGAGACGGAGGAGAGATCCCTACAGAGAATGCCCACTATTTTACAGACCTGGGGACCTTCCGGACGTGCCTCACCCCGAAGCGGCTGGAGCTGTTGAGGGTTGTCGCTGCCAAACGCCCCCAATCGGTACGGGAATTGGTGACCCTGGTGAAGCGAGAGCCAAAGAACGTCAGCGAGGACTTGGAGTATCTCGGCCAAGTAGTGCTAGTGGAATTTCGCCTCAGTGCTGCCCACGGCAACGCCAAGGCTCCCGTGGTTCCCTATGATCGGGTTGACCTCAGTCTTGATCTACGCCTCCAAAAAAGAGCAGCTCGTCAGCCTATTTCAACGGAATCGCGGGAAGGCGCTTGAGCGTGCGATTGGCCGGGTCGATGGTAATGCCCACCGATTCGAGTGCCGTTACCCCAAGGATCGGTTCTGCTCGGCTCGGCCCGGAAATCACCCGCCCTGCTGTTATCTCTCCCATGAATTCGATCTGCGCTAAACCGAACTCATATTCGTGCAGCGTGCCATCGGCTCGTTCGTAGCTCATTTTCCCCGCAGGTTCCATTCCTATTTTTTTCAATTCATCTGCAGGCGCTAATGAGTCAGTCGCCCTGGTATCAACAAGAAAATCGGCCTCGTAGGCGCCTCCCGCAGGCGCTAAATTTTTCAGCGCAACGGTGACGTGAATGAGTCCCATGTGAGATCTCCTTATCCACGAACAATAGAATGCGCAATCAAGGGAAGCAACAAAGCCTGCCTTCCTCTTGCGTGCGTTGCCCGTATAATCAGCTTTCAGTTCCTGGCTGTAGTGAGGATGAAGGAATATGAAAATTCTTGTCGCCGAAACCGCTGGATTTTGCTGGGGAGTACGCCGCGCACTTGACCAAGCCGTAGATTTGGCGAAAAAGATTGATGGCCCGGTGCAAACCTTTGGCCCCCTGATCCACAACGCGCAAGTGTTGGAAGAACTCACCGAGCAAAATATCCATGCTGTCGAAGAGTTGGGCAGTATTCGCGGCGGGACCGTGCTCGTACGCGCTCACGGCATCCGACCAGAGACCTTCGAGCAATTACGAGCCACCGGTGCGGAGGTCTATGACGCCACCTGCCCACTCGTCCGCAAAGTGCAAAAAATCATCACCAAATACGGCAATGATGGCTACGATATCGTCGTGGTCGGCGACGATCATCATGCTGAGGTGGTTGGATTACGCGGCTACGCGGCTGGGCGATGTTTCGTGGTCGCCGACGAAAAAGAGGCGGCAGGGCTGCCCGAGTTCGATAAAGTCTGCGTCGTGTCGCAGACCACACAGAATGACGACACCTTCGCCCGAACTGTAGAGGTCATCAAACACAAGGCTCGCGTCATCCGCTCGACCAATACCGTCTGCGAACCCACTCGCGACCATCAACGCGAAACCATCGACCTCGCACGGCACGTCGATTTAATGGTCGTTGTCGGCGGGCGGCACAGTGCCAACACCTGTCGTCTCGCGGACTTAGCCGCGCAGGAAGGTCCACGAGTGCTGCACATCGAGACTGACGCGGAGCTGCGCGCCACCGATTTCGCATCCTGCACAGCCGTGGGTGTCACGGCCGGAGCCTCGACTCCGGAATGGATGATCAATCGGGTAGTCGAAAAAATTGAAACTTTCAATCCAGAAACAACCAGCCGTATCAGTAGCGGACTGAAATCGCTTCTTGGTGCTTTGGCCGCAAGCAATATCTATGTCGGGATCGGAGCAGCGGCGCTCACCCTCGCGGCAAGCTTACTCCTCCATCCGTTGATTTCTCGTGCAGAGTTATGGCCGCTGATGCTCACTGCCGGGCTCTTCGTTCTCGCCATGCACACGGTCAATCGTTATCAAGAGCGCTCGCACTACAGCGGCTGGGGTACGTTCTCTCCACGTTCTTTTCAGCGTTTACAACAGGCGATGCTGTGGGTGGGCATTCTCGCGCTCATGACAGCTTTGGGTTTGGCGCTTTCTCTCGGACTGAACCAATTTCTCGCGCTCGCAGCGTTCGGACTCTTAGGCGCGGTGTATGCAGTGAAAGTCATTCCCTTATCCTGGGCGCGTCATCTGATGGGCATCCGCCGCCTGAAAGATCTTCCTGCGTCTCGGGATTTAGGTACGGCACTCGGCTGGACAGTGGCTGCCGGGATTCTTCCTTTGCTGACGGTGGGAGCCACTTCTCCGTGGCGTGCAACCGGCGTGCTCGTATTTGTCTTCCTGCTGGTTTTCCTGCGCTCGGCGTTGATCGGCGTGCGCGATGTCCAAGGCGACAAGATCATGGGCATGGAGACGATTTTCAAAGTAGTAGGGAAACGGCGGACAAAAACAGGGTTGGTCAGTGTGGTTGCTGCTCTCACCGTTCTCCTTCTGGGGCTGACGTTTCCCTGGCAGGGTCTTCCGTTGGCAGGGTTTCTCTTTACCGTCGTACCTTATGTGTGCGGCGTGAGTTGGCTGTACCACCAACGCTTGCTACCGAAAGGTGCCGCCGGAGAAATTCTCGTCGATGGGCAATTTCTTCTCGCTGGCGTCATGGCCCTAATGTGGCACCTCTCTCGCTAGTCATAGCAAAGAGCGTCCAAGTCCACGCAGCGTCAATGCAAGCTCAGACTCGAAGGAATAGACGGGGAAGGACGAACCACCCCATTGGGAGGATCTCCACGAAGTCGGGCACGAATCGCTTGGAAGCCCTTCTTAGCTAAACGGAACAAGCGCGGAATGAGCCAAAAAGCCAATGCGGTGAAACCAAGGACAAAGAGCACCATGAGCAGCGGATAATGGAAGATCAGCCAGATGCCGCTGAGTGCAGCAAGATCTTCAGTCACGCTCGCCGCCCAATTGCTGAACGGCTCAGGGCTAGTATTGATCGCTAATCGCACCGTAGCTTTCGTGCCATGCGCAGCGAAGGCTACGGTCCCACCACCCAACAAAGCCGCCAATTCCAAGGCCGGACTGGTATCGCCGATGGCACGGGCAGCGAGGATGGCCCCGGCGGGGATACGGATAAAAGTGTGGAGGACATCCCAGCCGCTATCAACAAGCGGCACTTTGTCCGCGAAAAATTCGGTAACATACATTACGCAGGCGATGCCAATGACGAGCGGACTGGTCAGCACCTGCAACTCGGGTGGGAGCTGAATCATTCCCGCGCTCCCTGCAATACCGAGGGCAGCAACAGTTGCATACAGGTTGATGCCGGAAGTCCACGCCGTGCCCATGGCTAGGCTCAGTGTCTCAATTGCGCCCATTGTCACCCTCGTCGTGGAAGAAAGCGATCTCTTCCGCTCCTTCACGGTTAGCGGTCAGCAAGGTGTCGCCACCATGGATATCCATCATAATAGGGACGGTCATAGTAGGGGCGGTCATACCGTCGCTTTGAGCGATAGTCATCCCTGCTGTAGTATGGTCGCCGCCAATCGTCTCGATAACGATCCCGCCAACCGCCTCTATGATGATTGCGGTGGTCGTCATACCAGACACCGCCATGCCGGCCTTGCTCATATCGTGGGTGGCAGTCATGTCGTCGCCGCGCCTCGGCATCCGGTACTGTCGTTAAAAACAGCCCAGCAAGCGGCAGCGCGACCAGGAGCGTTTTCTTCCATACAGACTTCATACTGACCTCCTCTCTCGCGGCAGGACGTTCGTTGATTTTTTCGTCTGGCGCAAGGTTTTGTTGCTACCAACACTCGCGACTACGAAAGGTTGCTGCCGGTCGCGTGGTCTGTTGACCTTGAGACCTCTTGTGCGTTAGTAGCACAGCACCCAATTAGAAGGAGGTTCCTCTATGCATTCGTTGTTCCACTCCGCTTTCGCTGGCGTCGCCACCCTATTGATGCTGGTATCATTACCTGCCATTGCCCGTGCACAAACCCCAACAGTCGAGCGCTTTGTCCGACCACAACAAACGACGACCTACATCGAACCGAATAGCAAGAGCACGATTCGCGTGCTCATCGACGAAAAGCTCGGCGGAACGAAAGATGTCTCAATCGCAGAGCTGACGATTCCCCCAGGAGTGGACGTCCCCGATCATGTCCACCAATCAACGGAAATTTTCTATATCCTCTCTGGAGAGCTTGAACAAACCAGCGAAGGAAAAGTACAAAAGCTGACAGCAGGCATGGCTGCACTCGTACCTGCCAATACGACCACGCACCATAAAGTCACCTCAAAGGAGCCGGTCCGTGCTTTAGTCATTTGGGCACCTGGCGGAGAGGAACAGCGGATCGTCGAGCGCTGGCAGAAACAATAGCCGTTAAAGTTGCTTGGGTTCGTTGGGTTGCTTGAGTTCGTTGATTGTAAGGCTTGACTCTTACAACTCTACAAACTCGATGGCCGTAGGGAGGCGAGGACAGTTTCTGCTGCCGCTTCTCCGCTACGCACGCAATCGGCAATCCCCACGCCGCGATAGGCATTGCCAGCCAGCGCGAGTCCAGAATACTGCGACACGCGCTGCTCGATCTTGTCAATCATTTGTATGTGACCGACAAGGTACTGGGGCATGGAACGAGGATAGCGCGCAAGGCGAGTAAAAAGCGGTGGAGCTTGAATGCCGAGCAACAACGCCAATTCGTTGCGCACGGCGGCTATCATCGCTTGATCGTCGAGGTCAAACAACTCGGCTTGCAGCGAGCCACCGACAAAAGCACGCAGCAGAACGTAACCTTCAGGAGCACGGCCAGCATATTTCACACTAGAAAACGACCCAGCAATAATCGCCCGTCGTTCGATGGACGGCACCACGAACCCGAAGCCGTTGAGAGGATGTGGTACCTGATCGCGTCGATAGGCGAGATTGACCGTCGCTGCGGAACTGTACGCAATACCTGCAAGCTGTTCAGCAAGCTGCGTATCGAGAACACGCACGAGATTGGCCGTCTGAAATGCTGGCGTCGCCAGCACCACCCCATCGGCGGACAACACAGAACCATCGCCACATGCCACTTGCCAGTGTCCATCCGTGCGAGACACCGAAGTAACCGGCAGGTTGTGCCGCACCTCTCCGAGCGACAATTTTGCCGTGAGGGTCTCAACGAACTCTTGGAGTCCATTCTTCAGAGTGACAAACAGACTCCAACGCGCACCGCTGGCATGCTTGGCTTCCTGCGGGCGACCACGCGCCGCCTTCCACATCGCGTAGCTCACGCTGCGATGTTCGCGCTCCATCTGTAAAAAGCGTGGCATGGTGGCAGCTAAACTCAGTCGCTCGGGATCGGCAGTATAAATCCCGCCGATGAGTGGTTGTGCGACGCGATCCAAAACTTCGCGTCCAAAGCGGCGACGTACGAACGAACCCAGGCTTTCATCATCGTTCCCACCGCGAGGCAAAACGAGATCCAGCGCCATGCGCAGCTTTCCCGGCCAGGAGAAGATGCGCGAGCGCAGCAACGGTCCGACTTTGGTCGGTGCTAATAACATGAACCCTTCGGGCAGTGGTTCGAGCTTTCCCGCCCGCACCACGAAGGTTGCTCGGTGCTCGTCTCTCGTGCCGATTAAATCTGGTTCAAGTCCAAGCCGACGACACAGCGCCAATGCCCACGGCTTTTCGGAGATGAACGAATCCGGTCCCAGCTCCAGAAGGAAGTCATCACGCTTCTCGGTGGCGATCACGCCGCCGAGGTGTCCGCTCGCTTCAAGCAGGGTAAAACGTAACGGCACTTCTCGCTCGCGGCTCAGCTCAACCAAACGATACGCCGCAGCCAGCCCGGCAATGCCGCCGCCGACAATCACGAAATGGGGTATTTTTTGCTCCATCGACGTTGCTTACTTGTCTGTGGCCTTCCGCACTACTTCCGCCATCATGCGAATGAATGTCGGATGATCGTTCACGGCAGCGGCGCGGATCATATTGATCCCAAGCTGCTCCGCGATGTGTCGGGCTTCAGTATCGAGGTCGTAGAGCACTTCAATGTGGTCGCAGACAAACCCAATCGGTGAGACCACCACGTTCTCAGTTTTCTTTTCTGCCAATTGCCAGAGGACCACACTGATATCTGGCTCCAGCCAAGGTGTACGCGGGTCACCGCTACGGCTTTGATAGGCCACCGACCAGACCGCGTGCCCAAGTCGCTCGGCCACCAGACGTGCGCCTTCTTCGATCTGTCGGACGTACAGCAGCGTGCTTGATAATGCGGTCGGCACGCTGTGAGCAGTAAAGACGAGCGGAGTTTCACTTCTTCGTGCGCTCGGTACCTGCGTAAGTGCTTGCCCCGTGAGATCGGCAACTGTCTCGATAAACAAAGGATGGGCATGCCATTCGTCAACGTAGTCGATGCGAGGTGCGCTTGGCCCAACCTGCACACATGCCTCAGCGACGTTCTGTTGATAACGTTGCCATCCGGCTTCGCTCTGTTGCGCAGACAGAATGAACCCAAGAGCCTGCGTGACTCCGTCGGTACTCATCTTGGCCAGCGTCTCGTGCAAATAGGGATGCCAGTTGCGCATGCCGACATAGACCGGTAGGCGCGGTCCTTCGTGTTCGAGCAACATTTGCAAAGCTGTTGCTTGGCGAAAGGTCATTGCGTTGAGCGGCGACCGGCCGCCGAAGAGTTCATAGTGCCGCGCGACCTCGTCAAGCCGCTGTGGGGGGATGGGACGACCTTTGGTCACATTCGCCAGGAACGGACGCACGTCTTCCATTTTCTCAGGACCGCCAAAGGCGATCAGCAAAACTGCGTCGTAAGCCATGACTTCGTCTCAAGATGCAACTGATGGCAGTTTCTTGGCTGACATTTCGTGCACCATGTCAACCAGCGCAATCACATTATCGACAGGCGTCTGCGGTAGAATGCCATGGCCGAGGTTAAAGATATGCCCTGGCCGTCCAGCGACAGAACGCAGCACCCGCTCGGCCTGCCGGCGGATTTCTGCCTGTGGGGCAAAGAGCGTGACCGGGTCGAGATTGCCTTGGACGGCGTGTTGACTCCCGATGCGCTGCCAAGCGAGGTCGAGGTCCAGTCGCCAGTCCACGCCAATGACATCCCCGCCAGCTTCCACCAGTAATTCCAATAAGCCACCTGTCTCGACGCCGAAGTGAATCACTGGAGTCCCCGGAGTAATGCCCCGCATGAGGGTTTGCATATGCGGCAAAATGAAGGCGCGATAATCCGCTGGCGAGAGGCATCCCACCCACGAATCGAACAGTTGCACGGCTTGCGCACCGGCGGCAATCTGCTCATTGAGATAGGCGGTGATAACGCGCACGAGTCGTTCCATCAGCGCACGCCACGCGCCAGGGTCGCTATACATGAAACGCTTAGTCTCGACGTAATTCCGTGAACTGCCACCTTCGATCAGGTACGAGGCTACCGTGAATGGTGCCCCGGAAAAGCCTATCAGAGGAATGTGCTCCGGCAGTCCGGTGCGCGCCAACTTGACGGACTCGAAGACAAACCCCACCGATTCGGCTGGGGCAACGTCTCGCAGGCCGTCCACATCCGCCCCTGAGCGCACCGGGCGATGAATCACCGGGCCGTCTCCTTTGGAGAACTCCAACCCTACGCCCATAGGCTCGACAATCAGCAAGATGTCGGCAAAGATGATCGCGGCATCGACGCCGAGCCGCTCAACAGCCTGCACCGTCACCTGAGCCGCCAGCTCTGGGGTTTTGCAGAGCGTCAGAAAAGGAACACGTTCTCGTAGCGCCCGATATTCGGGCATGTACCTCCCGGCTTGGCGCATCAGCCAGACTGGGGTGTATGCTGTCGGTTCACGTCGGCACGCTTGTAAAAATGTTGCATCGTTCATCGGCGGGCATACTACCATAGGAAATGCTCGGCAGTCAGCAAGGAGGTCCCATCATGTCTGAACCTTGGACTCATCACGCCACCGTCATTAACGGTTTCCGCATGCACTATGTCATCGCTGGCTCGGGATATCCTCTCGTCTTGCTCCACGGCTGGCCACAAAGTTGGTACGAATGGCGCAAAGTCATCCCGGCTCTGGCCGAGCGGTTTACTGTCATCGCGCCGGATTTGCGTGGCTTGGGGGATTCTGACCGCCCTATGACCGGCTACGATAAACGCACGCTAGCCTCGGACGTACATGCGCTGGTTCGCTCCTTGGGATTCGAAAAGATCGGCCTCACTGGCCACGACTGGGGTGGAGCCGTTGCCTTCTATCTCGCCTACGACCATCCAGAAATGGTGGAACAACTCATGATTCTGGACATGATCCCCGGGTTAGGACGTCGCGACGGACAGATGAGCGTTGCCGCCGCGCGTCGCTTCTGGCATGTGTTCTTTCATGGTGGGATGCCAGATTTGGCCGAGCAATTGGTCAGTAAGAATGTCGAAGCGTATTTGACCTATTTCTACACTTCGACGGTCTACAACTACAGCCCGACCGTCTTCTCGCCCGAAGACATCGCCGAGTACGTCCGGGTGTATTCGTTACCGGGTGCCCTGCGGGCCGGGTTTCAATACTATCGTGCCGGGTTGCAAGAGGATCTCGATAACCTGAGTGGCTGCACCGAGAAGCTGAAGATGCCGGTGCTCGCTTGGGGTGGGGATGTCTTCATGGCCAATATCGTCCCGATTTGGCAAACGGTGGCAGACAACGTGCGCGGCGGCGTAGTCGAGCATTGCGGTCATTTCATCGCGGAAGAGCAGCCCGAGTTTGTTATCCAACAAGCGTTGGAGTTTTTCGGACCACTCAGCCAAAAGGCATGACATTCGTGCGCTTTATGATGCAACCATCCGTCT
>SYOC01000174.1 GCA_005804965.1 Pseudomonadota bacterium | reverse complement strand
GGATCAAACTCTCTAGTTTAAAATTGAGTAGGAGACGTTCGTCTACTACTTTACCTGTGCATATCTTATGTGCGCTGGCCCTTCCCTCAGATGTACTGAGGAAAGTTTCTTGCTGTTTAGCTTTCAAAGATCTCCCGTTCACGGGAAGGGTTCTTATAAGAGAATTTTCTCCGAGTGTCAAGCTAGGACTGTTCTCTTGTTTTGCCAACCCGTCTCGCGAAGAGTTGGGACGTTATAGTGATCTCCCTACCCCTTGTCAAGCACTACGTAGGTGACAGAATGGCGATACGACCTAACGCTTGAGACAAGAGGCAAGTCTCGCTATTTTGTCTAAGCATGTGGCAAGGAGGTATTATATGTCAAAAGAAAAAATAAGGGCGAAGCAATCGCTCATGGACCAGTTCAAGCTTACACCTCAACAGATGGAGCACATCCTTGGAACAGCCTTAGAGCATCAAGCTGATTATGCAGACCTGTACTTTGAGGCGCGTACAGCGGAAGCAGTTTCTCTGGAAGAAGGTCTCGTCAAAAAAACCGCACGAAGTATATCGCAAGGCGTCGGCATCCGCGTTCTAGCAGAAGATAAAACTGGCTATGCCCATTCTGACGATATCTCCCTAGAAACCCTCCAAGTGGCAGCGCGTACAGCTCGCGCGATTGCCCATCGTACCCCTCAAACTGCATCGGTCTCTCTTCCTGTCACACAGCCACCTTCTCAGGACTTGTACGCACTTCAAGCGTCCCCGATCTCAGTCCCTCTGCAAGAAAAGATTGCGCTTCTACCGAAAATCGATGACGAGGCGCGACGCTATGACCCCCGTATCACGAACGTCATGGCTTCAATCGCTGTCGAACACAAACAAGTCTTAATTTTCACTTCGGATGGGAAGGTTTGTCCGGATACCCAACCCCTCCTGCGGCTCCAGGTGACCTGCATCGCCACCCAAGGTACGAATCGTCAACAGGGCTCGTATGGGGGTGGCGGCCGTGTAGAATTTCGCCATTTGGAAAGTGGTGATCGCTGGCGCAATTTCGCTCACGAAGCTGCCCGTCAGGCACTTCTCGGATTGGAAGCCGTGCCGGCACCCGCCGGCACGATGACCGTTGTCCTCGGTCCAGGTTGGCCAGGCATTTTGTTACACGAAGCTATCGGACATGGCCTCGAAGGCGACTTCAATCGCAAGAAAGTCTCAGCATTCAGCGATCTCTTAGGGCAAAAGGTCGCTTCTGAACTCTGCACAGTTGTTGACGATGGGACCTTGCCCAATCGACGCGGTTCTCTCAACTTTGATGATGAGGGCACCCCGACAAGTCGAACCGTACTCATCGAAAAGGGGATTTTACGTGGATACCTGCAAGACCGCTTGAATGCACGACTCATGCAAATGCCTTTGACTGGCAATGGCCGCCGCGAAAGTTTCGCTCATATGCCAATGCCACGAATGACGAATACATTTATGCTGGCTGGTGAAGCCGATCCAGAAGATATTATCAAGTCGGTCTCAAAAGGGCTATTTGCAGTTTCTTTCGGTGGCGGCCAAGTTGACATTACCAGTGGCAAATTTGTCTTTTCTGCCAGTGAAGCCTATCTCATTGAGGACGGCAAAGTGACTCGTCCCGTAAAAGGCGCGACCATCATCGGCAACGGCCCAGATGTCCTGACGCGGATTTCTATGGTCGGCAATGATCTCAAACTTGACGATGGGATTGGCACGTGCGGCAAGGAAGGACAATCGGTCCCTGTGGGCGTCGGCCAGCCGACCCTACGGATCGACGGTATTACTGTGGGCGGCACGCAGGCATAAGGAGAAATCATGCAACTTGTGGATCTTGCAACCGATACTCTGCGAGAAGCTAAGCGACTAGGAGCCGATGCCGGGGACATTATTATTGCCGCCGGCGAATCCTTCTCCGCTGGAGTGCGTCTGGGAAAAGTCGAAAAAATCCAAAACTCTCACGAGAAACGCATGGGCATACGGCTTTTCGTGGGGAAAAGTAGCGCAATTACCTCGACGGCGAACTTTGCACGGGAGACGCTTCTCGCCCTCGTCGAAGAAACTGTGGCCCTCGCACGCGCCACGGCTGCCGATGAATATACGGGCCTGCCGCTTGCTTCAGAACTTGCCCAGGATCTCCCAGACCTCGATCTCGAGGATGTCAATGGAACACTTTCGACCGAAGAAAAAATCGCGCTCGCTTGCGAGGCGGAAGCAGTAGCCCTCCAGGCCGACCCTCGCATCACGAATTCCGAAGGAGGAGAGTTTTCCAACAGTTCTCGGGAAATTGTTTTTGCCAATACGCTAGGTTTCGCCGGTCACTATCGGACAACAAATTATTCCCTCAGTGTCGTCCCTGTCGCCAGCCAAAACGGCGCAATGCAACGCGACTATTGGCATTCCTCACATCGCAAACTCCGCAGTTTGGACACACCCTCCGCCATCGGGCAAAAGGCGGCGGAACGTACCCTACGACGGCTCGGTGCCCGGCGGGTGAAAACCCAAGAGGCTCCAGTAGTCTTTGACCCAGAGATGGCGGCTAGTCTTCTCCGCCACTTGGCAGCCGCAGTCTCTGGAGTCTCGCTCTACCGAAAAACGTCCTTCCTCCTCGACAAGCTCGGAGAGCACATAGCTTCCCCAGGTCTATGGATCGAAGACAACGCGCGCTTGCCTTCAGCGTTAGGATCGAAACCGTTCGATGGTGAAGGCTTACCCACTCGCTGTATCCCAGTGGTAGAAGACGGGATTCTGACGAACTATTTGCTCGACACCTACTCGGCCCGAAGGTTAGGGAAGCAATCGACTGGTAGTGCCGCCCGAGCATTCGCGGATGCTCCAGCTGCCGGCCCGACGAATTTTGTCTTGCGGGCAGGCTCAACTTCACCTCAAGAAATCATCCAATCTGTCCGCTCAGGGCTATACGTCACCGAGCTTTCCGGGTTTGGCGTCAATCCGGTCACTGGCGATTATTCCCGTGGTGCAGTCGGGATGTGGATCGAAAATGGAGAGCTAGCCTATCCAGTGGAAGAGATCACCATAGCTGGAAACTTACTCGATATGCTGAAGAATATCGAAGTTCTGGGGAATGATCTCGAACTGCGCAGCACTATTGCCGCACCAACACTCAAAATTACACGTATGATGATCGCTGGCGAATAAGTGGATCTGTTCGCTCTAACCTCCCAGAAAATCCGGCTTGCGTGCGACAACGACTGTACGATTACCTTGTGCAACACCCGGGCGGGGCAACCTCAGATGAGTTGCTCCGTCATCTTTTCCCGACAGACCAACGCGGAAGGTCGACTCCCACTCGCAATCCAGAATTAAGTGCTCGCATTGTCAACACAGCCATTGGAGCCGACCCGCACTTCTCCTACGACTCTACTCATGACCGCTGGCATGTCACCACCAACGCCTTCCTCCATCAAACAGCATCAGACGCAACGTTTACCGTCATCGACCTCGAAACCACAGGTCTCAAACCCGGAGCTGCTGGCATCACTGAGATTGCTGCCGTCCGTGTAGAAAATGGCCGCATCACGAGCGAATTTCATAGCCTGATCAACCCCGGACGACGCATTCCTTTTGCCATTACACAGCTAACTGGCATCACCGAAGACATGGTCCGCAGCCAGCCTGTGATCGCAGCGATATTTCCCCAATTCCTCAACTTCTTGGGCTCGGCGGTGCTTGTCGCTCACAATGCTGATTTCGACCTGGGGTTCCTCAACTGGGAAGCACATCACTCCACAGCCTCTTCTTTGTTCAATCCCTCGCTATGCACGCTACGTCTCGCACGACGTTTACTACCGACGCTACGCTCTCGCTCCCTTGACGCCCTCGCCGCTCATTTCGGTGTCGCCAGTCAAACGCATCATCGCGCTTTGGAAGATGCACGTGTCGCTGCTGAAATCCTCCTCATCCTCCTCGAACAGGCAGCAGCCCTGAGCTTTCGCTCTTTGGGCGAAGTCTTAGATTTTCAACATAGCGCGAGAGACGGTCGTCGCTTCGAAGTGTTCGTCCCGCGTCCGTTCTTGCAACGTCTCCCCGAAGCCCCGGGCGTGTATCGTATGCTTGATGGCGAAGGACGGCTGCTCTACATCGGAAAGGCAAAAAATCTTCGACGCCGTGTCTCTTCGTATTTTACGAATTCCTCGGGACACAGTGATAAAGTGCTCGATTTAGTGCGTACGGTTCGCGAGGTTACCTATGAACAAACTGGCTCTGAACTCGAAGCCTCGCTTCGTGAGGCCGCGCTTATCCGCTCGCTCAAGCCGTCCTACAACACCCTCTCGAAACATTTGCCGCGTGTGGCATTTCTGAAACTGACACGCACGCATTCCTATCCGCGACTGACTATCACCGCAAAGCCGGGCACGGATCGTTCGCTCTATCTTGGCCCTTTTCGCAGTCGAGAATTCGCCGAAAAAGCCCAACGCTTGCTCGCCCGCCTCTTTGGTCTACGCACCTGTCAAGGAAACCTCACCCCAAACCCGTCGTTCACGCCCTGCCTGAGTGGACAAGTCGGCGCGTGTACCACGCCTTGTAATGGGACGGTCACGAGAGATGTCTACGCAGGACAAGTCGGCGCTTTTCTCAGTTTCCTTAACGGCGAAGACTCGACGGTACGGGAGTCAATCATTGAGAAGCGCGACCGCTTGGCCGCAGAGCTACGATTCGAGGGAGCGGCACGGCTGCAACACGAGCTTCAGCTCCTCGATCAAATCGTCCATGTCCACAACCGTCTGCACTGGATCGTGACCCGTGCGCATGCGTTGATCCTCTTGCCTAGCCGTGACCCTGGAGCTGTGCAGGCGTACCTGCTCCTCAATGGGCGACTTATTGCCGGAGAACAGATACGCACGCGTCTGGACCTTGAGTGTTTCTCAAGTATGGCACAGGAACACTTCCAGACCGATCAGGACCAACCGTTGCGCCCAGAAGAGATCGATGCGAGCGTCATCCTCGCGGCTTGGCTGCGTGATCCGCACCGCGAGCAAGGTGCCGTATTTGAGATCAGGGAACCGTCAACGTTGGCCGACCAGCTAGCTGAAATCGAAGTCGCCCTGGGTGATTTGCTGAGGATCGCACACGCCGCTTCGGGAGACGCATGACAGAGCCGGACAAGCCGTCTTCAGGCTCTTGCGACTCCAGACCCCTGACCGTATAGTTTCGCCCATTATGTCAATGCCTTCTGCTGCTGCACAATTGCGCACGTTGCTTCGCCGTCCGGGACCAGCCCTGGTCTTAGGTTCCCATGACGCTTTGTCCGCCAAACTCGCCGAAGAAGCTGGCTTCGACGCAGTCTGGGCCAGTGGGTTCGGCATCTCTGCGGTCAGCGCACTTCCGGACGCCAACATTTTGACCATGAGCGAAACTTTGGATGCGGTGCATCGCATGGTCGACGCCGTGCAGATTCCCGTCATCGGGGATTGCGACAATGGTTTCGGCAACGCGATCAATGTGATGCGAACAGTAGCGGAATACGAACGCGCCGGCGTGGCGGGGATCTGCATTGAGGACAATATTTTCCCCAAGCGCTGTAGCTTCTACGCTGGAGTCAGGCGCGAATTGGTCCCGGCCGACGAGCACGCCCGCAAGGTCCAGGCCGCAAAAGCCGCCCAGCGCGATCCCGACTTCGTCGTGATTGCTCGTACCGAAGCCTTCATTGCTGGTTGGGGCACCCAAGAAGCGCTTGATCGTGCCCGCGCCTATGCCGATGCCGGTGCCGACGCTGTGCTCGTACACTCGAAACTTGCGACGTTCGACGAGCTACGCGAGTTTGCCAATGCCTGGGATGGTCGTTGCCCGCTAGTGGCGGTGCCAACGACCTACGCTGGCATTACTGCGGATGACCTAGCTGCCGCAGGGTTCAAACTCGTGATCTTCGCTAACCAAGCGTTACGCGCCGCCGTCAAAGCGATGCGTTCAGCATTGGTGACGTTGAAACAAGAGGCTCGACCAGCAGCCGTGGACGACCGCATCGCCACGTTGCCAGAAATCTACGAACTCGTCGGCGTGCCTGACCTCCAAGCGAATGAACAGAAATTTCTTCTCCCCGGTGGGCATGAGGTCACAGCGATCATCATCGCCGCAGGCTTCGAGGAGTCACTCCTCCCTTTAACTGAAGATCGACCCAAAGCCATGTTGGAGATCAAAGGGCAAACGATTCTGGAGCGACAGATTCATGCGCTCAACGAGTGCGGCATCAAAGACATCGTAGTCGTGCGCGGCTACAAGAAAGAACAGATTAATCTTCCCAATGTCCGCTACTACGACAATGACCGTTTCCTAGACACTGGTGAGATCGTCTCGCTCTTTTTAGCTGAACGAGAGATGAACCGACGTTTCCTGTTCCTCTACTCAGACATCATCTTTGACCCATCGATTCTCGAAAAATTACTAAAATCGCAGGCCGACATTAGCATCGTCGTCGATCGCGCTTGGGGAGACCACCCGCATACCCCGGAAGAGCTACGCTCGCGGAAGCCAGATCTTGTGGTGACGGCCCAACCGCCGCAGAAAGGCTATCGCTTTCTCCCCACAGTCGAAGGAGCAGCTCTCGTCAATATCGGCCGCCAGCTTGCTGCAGAAACTGCCGATGGTGAATTCATCGGCCTTGCCATGTTTTCTGAAGAAGGTGCCCAACTGTTACGCACGGTGTATCGACAATCCCAGCAGCGTTTTCAGTCGAACGCTTTTCATGAAGCAGTTTCGCTCAAGCGTGCGGCCTTCACCGATCTTCTCCAGGAAATCGTCGCATGCGGCGGCACGGTTGCCTGCGTAGATACGTACAAAGGTTGGTTGGAAATCGACACCTTCGAGGACTACCAACGCGCATGGGCGAAGGTGAAATAAACTGTTGGTACTTGTGAGTTCATACGAGTGTGCTCCACGCACCATTTTCCTCCCAAAGGGATAGCTAGATGCGCCTAGAGCAAGTCGATCAGCTGATCAAAACCGAATACACCTTTTTCTTGCAAGAAAAAAAAGACTGGAGCCTCACGGCTGGACCACAAGACTTGGAACTTGTCGCTCACGCCTTGCGTGTCCTCTTGCACGCACGGACAACTCCGGACTTCTTGCCGGACTATCTGGGATTGGTAGCTTGCCAAAATGCCGACGGTGGTTGGAGTCCGTTCTCCGCCGACAGCGAAAGTACAGTCTGGGTCTCGGCATTCTGTGGACTCATGGCGATACGTGGAAACCAATTCCTTCACCACGACGGCATCGCAACCTCGGTGCATCGGGCGATTGATTATTTCCTCGATACTCAAAAACAGGACGGCCGCTGGACCGATCCACGCTGGGCCGACCTCGATACCACCAGTCATCCAGTCAGCTTCTTCAACGTCGTCATGGCACTCGGCGAACAACACCGTCGCGCGGAAGTGCTGCGCTCGTGGGAAAGTGGGGCACGGTTCATCGTCGATAACCAAAGTGCTGACGGCGGCTGGTACGACACGGACTTTCATCCCTCTGGTGTCGAAATCACCGCACATTTGATCCAAGACGCATTGATTGCCGATCTCGTCATCGATCAACGGATCAAGGCGATTCGCGAATCCTGCACGAAAGGCGCAGCCAAGCTGTATGAATGGCAAGCTCAGGACGGCTCCTGGGACGAAGAGAATGTCGACCACACGATGGACTGCACCCGCTCGCTCATGGTCGTGACCCGCGCCTTAGCCAGTGCGCAAGGAGAAGAGGTCATCCTGAGAGGTTTGCGCTGGATTCTCGACCATAAAAATGTGCAAGGTTGGGGAGACTTCCCTGGTATGGAGACGAACCTAGAGCGCACCTGCGATGGGCTTGATACGCTGCTGAAATACCAAGCGTATCGTCAAACCAATCCCTTGGAAGTCGTCAAACTCTGGGGGTACGTTGCGTAAAACGTGTTACGTGCTGCGGCAAAAAAAGGCAGAGGTCCTTGCCCTCTTACGTATCACGCAACAGGCAACACGATTGTCCAATGTCTGACGCCTGGCATGCCGCTTGTCCTCTCGCCGACCTGCCTCCCGGCAGCCGCAAACTCATCAAAATCGAGAGCGTTGATATTGCGCTCTTCAATCTCGCGGGCACGATTTACGCCATTAAAAACCGCTGCCCTCATCGTAGTGGGCCACTGATTCGCGGCTTCGTCGATCCCACTGGGGGTATCAAATGCCCTATGCACGGCTGGCGATTCGACTTACGCGATGGCAGCAGTGAGCGACCGGCACAAGCAACAACGTACCCCACGAAGATTGAGAACGGGTACATCTATCTTGCTTTCCCTTCCCCTCGCTTAGACTGAGCATCGTCAGGCGGGGAATAAAGGCTATGCAAAAGGGTTGTCTGTCCCAGGAGGAGCTGCAAATATGAGCAGCCGAGCCTCGTTCGAAACTGAAGCACTCCCACATCTTGAAGCATTGCTCCGCACAGCAGTACGGATGAGCGGAGATCGCGCCCGGGCAGAAGATGCAGTCCAAGAGACGTATCTCCGCGCGTGGCGCTCGTTCCGGACATATCAACCGGACACGAACTGTCGCGCGTGGCTTTTTAAAATCCTCGTCAACGTCATTAAGAAAGCGGCAGGAAAAAAGCGCCATGATCCGCTGGCCGCCGCCGAAGATGTCGAGACCACCCCGAAGGTCGTGCAGCTTTTTCCCAATGCTGATGCCGGAGAGACCCAAGATATTATGGAGGCGGTGCAGCAGTTGGCTCCAGAATTTCGTGACGTGCTTTTGCTCGTGGTCGTTGAAGGCCTGTCCTATAAAGACACGGCGCACACGCTCGATATTCCGATGGGGACCGTGATGTCACGCCTCTATCGCGCACGGCGAGAAATTCGCCGCTGGCTCACGATGCCGGAAACACCAAGACAAGAAAGGAAACCGGGCCATGGAATGTAAAGACATCCGCAAGCTCTTGAGCCCGTTTGTCGATAACGAACTCACTGCCCACGAAGCTTTCATGGTCGCCGAGCATCTCGAAGGATGCGCACCTTGCCACCGTGAGATGGAGGAGATCCGCCGCTTCGATGAGCAACTCAAAACCGCCGGGCGGCAGCCTTTGTCGGGTATCGAAGACTTGCGCGATGGCATCCTGTGGCGGCTCTCCCCATGGTTTGCGGTGCGACGCTGGCGCGGAGCTGGCGCAGCAGCGGCAGCCTTGTTGTTTCTCGTGATCGGACGACAGCTCTTTTCGGCTCCGTCAGATCCAGAAGCAACGGCATTTAGTGATGCCCTGATCGCCGAAACTCGGCTCCAACAAAGCCAACCCTTCTCCCTCTCGTGGCTCGAACCGCAAAGTGTCCAAGATCTGCTGAAACAAGAAGGACTAGAAGCAGTACCCAATCTCGCACCGGCAGGCTTTCACCTCGAAGGAGCACGGGTCTGCTACCCTCTCAGTCATCCCTTCGTACAGCTTGTGTATCGTAATCGGAGTGAGGAGGTGATGCTCTTTGTTTCTCGACGTTGGACGCGCTCCCTGTCGGGTACCATCAAGCGAGAAGGTTTTACTATCGTGCCGCTTGGCGTTCGGGCCGTGTTTCTCGTCACGAAAGACACCCTCGTCAATTTTACGGACACGCGGGAGTTAGCCGAAGAAGAAATCGGTGCGCTGACGTCCTGAATCATTCCGCCAACTTGGCTAGGCAAAAGAGGGGCGACATCAGCGTTGCCCCTTTTTTCTTTGCTTTCTTTTCTTGCCGCCGTCTAGCTCTCCGCTCCTAGCTGTCGCCAAAAGCCCTTGCCTTAGTCCGTTCGTTTGGTACTTTAAGGCCCGATTCGCAGCCGGAGGGGTTGCGCCTCACCAGGAGGGGAACGCATGTCGCAATACGTCGAGGGACCTGAAGCGGCGCAGGTCGTCGAACAACAATCACAGCTCGTCGACTATTTCTATCAAGCCGCCAAACCACGCGAGGCGTGGCGGCTTGGCACAGAATACGAAATGGTGGGTGTCTCACGACGCAGTGGCCGGGCAGCGCATTATTTCGGCAAACGCGGTATCGAACGAATTCTTTTCCGCTTGGCAGACTCCCTGGGCTGGGAACCCATCGAAGAGGAAGGCCACGTCATCGCCTTGAAAGGGGAACGGGCCAACATTTCTCTCGAACCAGGCGCACAGGTCGAATTGTCCGGCGAACAATGCGAAACCATTCACTGTGCCGCTCAGGAATTGCAGCGTCACATGACTCACTTGCTCAAAGCCGGTGACGCTCTGGAACTCGACTTCCTCAATCTCGGCATGCAGCCTATCAGCCCGCTCGAAGACATCCAGTGGATTCCCAAGACGCGCTATCACTTCATGGCTCCGTACATGGAAACGGTGGGCACAATGGGCCACCGCATGATGAAACAAACCGCGTCGATTCAGGTCAATTTCGACTTCAGCACCGAAGCCGACGCCATGATGAAACTGCGTGTCGGTATGGGCATCGTCCCGATGCTGACGGCGATGTTTGCCAATTCCCCCATCTGCGACGGCAGCCTCAATGGCTATCTGACCATGCGCGGTCACGTATGGACGGATACTGACCGGCGTCGCAGCGGGCTCCTGCCTTTTGTCTTTTCTGATCGCGCCAGCTTTGAGGACTATGCAGAATATGCCTTGAATGTCCCTATGTATTTTATTGTCCGCCACGGCCGCTGGATCGATATGACCGGCATTCCGTTTCGGCAGTATCTCAGGGAAGGCCATGACGGCTACCGCGCCACCATGGAAGATTGGACGCAGCACCTCACCACGCTGTTTCCAGAAGTGCGTCTCAAAAAATATCTGGAGATCCGTTGCATTGACCAACAGCCCTACGAGTTCATGCTCGCCGTCCCCGCGCTCTGTAAAGGCATTTTCTACGAAAACGATGCCTTGTGGGCGGCGTGGGACTTGGTGAAAAAGTGGAGCTGGGAAGAGCGCGTGACAGCCTATCTCGACTCGCATCGCCAAGGACTGGGTGCACGGGTGCGTGGGATTACGCTCCTCGACTACTCAAAAGAACTCGTTGCTCTCGCCAATGCCGGTTTGGAGCGACACGACCAGTGCAACGCAAAAGGCGTCAACGAAACCATGTACCTTGACCGGCTCCAAGAAGAGATCCGACGAGGGCAGTGTCCGGCCTACACCATTATCGAGAAGTGGATGGGCGAGTGGAATTACGATACCAAGCGCCTAATTGAAGGGACAGCGTACCGGCTTCCGGAGGAAGACCGGTAGTCGCCAGAGGCACGATGCGCCGTGCCTCTCTGCGCGTACGGCTCGCTGAGCCGCTCTATTTTTTACTCGTGCTTCCTCAGCTCCAACCGCGCAATCTGGTTGCGATGGACTTCGTCCGGTCCGTCAGCAAACCGCAGGGCACGTGCCTGCGCATAGGCATGGGCAAGGCCAAAGTCCTCAGCCACGGCCGCAGCGCCGTGTACTTGCATCGCCCAGTCAATGACCTTGAGCGCCATATTCGGTGCCGCCACTTTAATCATGGCAATTTCTTTACGCGCGACCTTATTTCCCGCAGTGTCCATCATGTGGGCCGCGTTGAATACGAGCAGCCGCGTCTGATCGATTGAAATCCGCGCCTCGGCAATACGTTCTTGCGTCACCGTACGCTCGGACACCGGTTTGCCGAAAGCGACGCGTGAAGTTGCGCGACGACACATCTTTTCCAGAGCACGCTCAGCCTGACCAATCAGCCGCATGCAGTGATGGATTCGTCCTGGCCCGAGACGCCCCTGGGCAATCTCAAAGCCACGGCCTTCGCCTAAAAGCAGGTTCGACACCGGCACGCGCACATCTTTGAACTCGACTTCGGCGTGTCCGTGCGGCGCATCATCGTAGCCAAACACCGAGAGCATGCGCAGCACCTTGATACCGGGCGTGTCGCGCGGTATCAGAATCTGCGATTGTTGATTGTACTTGTTCGGATTCTCGGGATTGGATTTCCCCATGAAAATAATGATCTTGCAGCGCGGGTCGCCCATGCCCGAAGACCACCACTTGCGACCGTTAATCACATAGAAGTCGCCATCACGTTTG